>JBNVCD010000100.1:0-1185 GCA_050410875.1 Bathyarchaeia archaeon
TAGAATACAACGTTTCAATACCGAACATACCTGGTTTGTCCATTTCAGCTGTACATGAGGGCTACATTCTTGCCCAAGTGCGTGACACAAACACGTTCCCATACGTTTATACAGATGCTTGCTTTGATGCTAAAACGGGTCAACTTCTTTGGAGTAAAAACCGAACTGAAATATATCAAGCCTTCTTTGCAATGCCAACCAGCATTCGAGACGATATGTACCTAATGCGTGACGAAGGAAGAATGGTGACTTATGCGTACAGCATAAGAACAGGAGAGCAGCTATGGGTAACAGACCCCTTGCCGAACGGTTGGGGTATCTTTGAATACCAACGAGATATAGCATACGGCAAAGTCTACACTACAGGATACACGGGTGCCGTCAGAGCTTACAACGCAACCAACGGCAGACTTGTTTGGACATTTGACATGGGTAGCGCAGGTTACGAAACGCCATATGGCGTTTGGCCATCCTATAACGGTTTCACTGTAGCTGACGGAAAAATCTTTGTGACTGCTGATGAACACTCGCCTGACGCGGTGTTGTGGCGAGGCGGCAAGTTGTGGGCTATAAACACCACTGACGGAACAGAAGTCTGGTCAATCGCGGGTATGATGCGTAACCCCGCGGTTTCGGATGGCATACTCACAGCGCTCAACTCTTATGATGGGCAAGTCTACGCTTTCGGCAAAGGTCCCAGCGCAACAACCGTTACGGCTCCTGACACCGCAGTGCCACTGGGCACGGGCGTTATGATCCGAGGTTCAGTTACCGATCAGTCGCCAGGCCAGAAGGGCACGCCAGCTGTTTCAGATGAAAGCATGACCGCGTGGATGGAGTACCTCTACATGCAGCGTCCGAGACCCACCAACGTGAAAGGTGTAGAAGTAGAGTTGACAGCCATTGACCCCAACGGTAACTTCCAAAACATCGGCACCGTCACAACTGATGAAAACGGCAACTTTGGAATCATGTGGACGCCACCTGTTGAAGGAACTTACAAAGTGACCGCAACCTTCAAAGGAACCAACTCATACTCCAGCTCATACGCCACAACATACTTTGGCGTGTGCCCCGCAGCTGCTGCGCCACAACCAACCGCTACAGCCACCGTAGCTCCAACAGCGTCACCTGCAGTGTCGCCAACGCCAACCGTGTCGCCCTCTGTAGTCCCTGAACCAGAAG
>JBNVCD010000100.1:1246-1626 GCA_050410875.1 Bathyarchaeia archaeon
TTGGTTCTTCGAAAAAGAAAGTAGCCAACAACCCCTCTTTTTCTTTCTTTTTTTTGTTTCAGCAGAAATTTTGTTTAGGTTTCTTCTGTTAATGAACCGTTTTTGTTTTGGTTTTCCCCGTCAAAAGTTGTAGTAGTATGCGTCAGTGCACACGGTTGGTCTCTGGGTGGTTTTGTCACTTTGCGTGCATGGGTGATGTAGCCTGTGTGCCCCGTCATGAGTGTGTGGGGGCGCGTTTTTCCCCTTTCGATTTGCATGCCGCGCATGATGCATTCGAAGGTTTCGATGGCGACAAAGTTGTAGTCTTTTAGAGCTTCAACGGTTTTCACAACTTGGTCGATTGTTGGGCTAAACGAAACTATTGTTCCTGAGGGCTTCAG
>JBNVCD010000100.1:1636-3012 GCA_050410875.1 Bathyarchaeia archaeon
TATGCGTGTGGAATAACTAGCCAAGGAACAGCCAGATCCAAAATTACGGCGTCAACGTCTCGTTCGTCGATGCCTAAAGTGATGTCTTGCAGTTTGAGTTCCACAAAATCCAGCAAGCCTGCACGTTTGAGGTTTTTTTCTGCTGTTTTTTGTCCTTCTTCGCGTATGTCGTAGGTGTAAACTTTGCCGTTGGGGCGTACATAATGCGCTAGCGCTGTGGTTAACGCGCCTGTTCCTGTGCCTGACTCGACTACGCGGCTGCCCGCGCCGATGCCGCTGAACATGACAATCAACGCGTTGTCTTTTGGATACGTAATTTGAGTGTTACGGGCGGATTTCATGATGTAATCAGTTAAAATGGGCTTCAAAACCGTGAAAGGCACGCCTAAGCTGGTTTTGTAAATGGTGCCGTAGTCTTGTCCAATGAGTTCGTCGAATTTTACGTATCCCTTGTGTGTGTGGAAGGTTTTTCCTGCTTCCACTTTTATCATGTAAGTTCTTCGTACGTCTAAGTAGAGAATGATGTAGTCGCCTTCGGCTATTTTCTGGATGCACATTCACCTTTTCTTGCTACGTTAATTGTTAAAAGGTAGATACGGTTTGTTCATTTAAACTTTGAACAGTAAAAGTTTGAAAAAAGCTCTTGCGAGTCATTGTAGGGTGTACTCTTTGTACTGCTCGACTTTTTTTATGTTGCTTTTGAGGTCACGCATGAATTCTGCGAAGAGGTCAGCTTTTTCTGTGTGTATCGGAAAGATCTGTTTGGGAGAAATGCTTTTGAGGACTTTTTTGAGTTGGAGAGGCATCATGTGCCCTGAGACGTGAATGTGGTACTGAGGTAAGCCATAATGCTGAAGCCAGTTAAGTAAACGTTCGAAGTCAAGCTCCATTTCTTCATTGAATGGCTCAGATGCAGAAAGAACGTAGCAGCTGCCTGCTTGAGGTTTAAGCTGGACTAATTCTTCAAAATCATAAAAGGATAGCCCCAGCACAATTTTGCATTGCTGTTTGGAAGCTTCGAGGACATCAAAAATTTTATGTGCTCCCTTCAACTGGTCGGTCAAGTCGGTTTCCCACTTGTAGGTGCTCTTTTTTGTTTTTCGGAATATCATCAAATGTGGGTCTTCTAAGGCAGGAATTTGTAAGCCTTTGTCCTTGCAGAGTGCGTCAAGCAGGAACGCCTGTTTTAGCGAAATAGCAAGGCAGCGCCCGTTCGCTTTGGCGACTTGATAAAAGCTGTTTAGTCTGTCAACATCAGAGTGGCTAAACTCTGCTAGTACGATGCCTTCGGTGCAGCTTACAATTTGGTTCAGTTTGGTTTGCACTTCCACTTCGTTTGAAACGGATGCGCCTGTCATGTTGGTTGCTTCCGTGAC
>JBNVCD010000100.1:3022-5864 GCA_050410875.1 Bathyarchaeia archaeon
CAACAGCTGCGGGCTCAGCTTTTTTGGCTTGTTCAACAAAATCTTTAGTCATCTCAGGTTTGGCGCCGTGATCTCGAAAGTCACCCGTGTACACTACTGCTCCGTTTGAGGTGTGGATGATAAAGCCGTAGGCTCCTGGAACCGAGTGGTCAACGTGGCAAGGTTCAATTTCTAGGCTGCCAATGGAGATTTTGTTGCCTGTCCTGAAAGTTTTGAACTGTATATCTGCCACGTTGAATTCTAAATCGCTTCGGCGCACTTCGCTTAACGCATTCAGTATAGTTTTTGTTGTTTCTCCGCAGTAAACTGGAATTTCCCGTTTAATGAATGACAAGTAAGCCATGTGATCTAAGTGCCCATGAGAGATGAAAACTGCGTCGGCTTGCGGCGGTTCCTTATCGAACTTGTACAATCCCTGGATTTTTGGGAGAATCCCTAATTCTTGTAGGCTGCACTCGCTTTTTGGCGACAGAAAAGGTGGGGAATAAAACTGTTTTTTCATGGAAAAGGACATGCCGAAATCTAGGAATATACGTGTGTCGCGGTCTTGAAGTAGAATTTTGTTTCCGCCTATCTCGTTGACGCCACCGTAAAATGTTAAGGTTGTAGTGTTTTTGACCATTACTATGTCTCCGTTTATGCGTTTTTACAGGCGCTTGCCATTACTCTGAGTATGTTGGGTAGCGTAAATATGCTGAAGACCCGAGTGTATTTGGTGAGTCCCGCATGTTTTATGGTGTTGACGGCTCCACCTGCAGTTAAGTAGCCTTTTATGAAGGCGTAGGCTATAGCGTTTGCCTTTTGCTCTCCATTGAAGGATAGATAGTGCCCCGCAAAGTAAAGAAACTCAGCGACATCCCACGATTTATCTCCGCGGTGGCTAGCCTGTTCAAAGTCCAGTAAAACAAGCTCGCCTTGAGGGGTAACTAACGTGTTTTCTGGTTTAGTGTCGCCTAAAACCACCTCAAGAGAGTGGATTTTCGCATAGATTTCGCCTAGCCGACTTATTAGCTGTAGGTCTTTTTGGATTACTGTTTGGTTTTTAGCTGCTGCAACATGTTTTATGTTACTTACGAGGGCGCGTCCCTCTACGAACTCCATGAAGAGTAAACGTTCCTTGTGGTTCACATGTAAAAGTTTAGGCACATTAAAGCCTTCTCGAGCTAAAAATTCGCTTATAGCACATTCTCTCTCCAGTCGAGAGGCCCCTAAAACGGCAAAGTTACGTGCACCCAGTGACCATATAAAAAGGGGGAACCATTTGAAGCTGGACCAGTCTTTGAAACGTTTAACTATAATCTTTTTTTCTGAATCTTCCTTGTACGCTTTGATTATGAATAAGTCATTTAAGACACCGCCGAACTCTTCAACTTTAACGTGCTGATAGCCATTGTTAGCGAAAAATTGCTCAGCGAAAGCTTTGATGTCTAGTCGGTCAGCTAAAGAAACTAACCCTTGAGCGGTGGGCACAAAAACGTACTTTTGTGGGTCAACAAAACATCTTTTTTTATCAACAATACTCTTCCACGAACTCAAAGGTAACTTACTCAACTGCGTAGTTTGGGAGAGGAAATTTAAGATTTGAGGAAACACCCCAAGTGCAGAACTAAAAATTACGCGTGAAGCGTTTTTTGAAAGCTGCGTCAGAAGAATTTTGGGGCGTTTAGTTGAGTCAATAAAGTTTTTTGAGAGTAAAACATAACCATTTTTGAAGTGCAGAACTTCTTCTTTTTCCAGTTCTCTTAGTGCCTCAACATACCCTTCCAGTAAAGAGTTCAGTTTTTCTTTGTTTACTTTTCCACATAAAAAGTTGGAAACCCTATGCGCCAAAGGGGGGAAAACCCTAACGCGGTTCAACATAACCTCGTAGAGGAAATATTCTGCTTTAATGTAGAGCTGGTAAGAAAGCTCAGGAAAGCTCAGAGTTATGTTTTCAAGTAACTCCAAAATTAGACGCTTTTTCAAGAGTACTTCTTGCTGATGCAGATAGCTGGGGTTAACTAGTGCCTTATAGGAAAAGAGTAGCTCAGTGGAGGCTGCTTCCCCTAAGAAACCATGTGTAACGTCACGTTCAAAAAGTCCTTGGTCAACAGCTAAAACAACTATGTCTTTTCCTTCAACAAGTTTGGGGTAAATCATTAGACGCGGCGGGAATTCTTTTAAAACGAGCAAAATTTGAGTGGTGCTCTTGTTAGTCAGACCCAAAGTTTGGTCGTCAACAATTGATAGAGCTGTTATGGCGCATGATCCAGCAACGTGAATGCAGAAGTCGTAAACTTGGTTTTCAAAGGTGTTAAAATTTTGCTGGATCAAGCGTTCACCTCTCTATAATCTTAGAGGATAATACTTAATAGGATATTTGAAGACTGTTGCCTACTTTATGTCAAAAGTGCAGTAGCTCAAACAAGTTTATAACAATGCAATGCACCCTCTCAATTGTCGGAAGCAAAAAAATAATGGCTGAAAACTACAAAAAAGAAATTTTGCAGCGCCTCACCAAGAATTTGATAGATGTTCAACTTTTAAGATTAATCACCATGGAACCTATGTGGGGTTACAAGATCAAGAAGACGGTTGAAGCACAGTTAGGCATAAAGCTTACACATAGCGCCCTTTACCCTTCGCTTAAACAGTTGGAGAAGAGGGGTCTTATTTTTAGTCAAAGGCAACATCAACAAGGAAGAGACAGAAAAATCTACACAGCAACTGATAAGGGGAAACTGTACCTTCAGTGCTACTATAGCGTAATAGAGGCGCAAATTCAAAACAGAACTACCCTTTAACTGCGATCTGTTTGCTCCAGTAATATCAGTCACAACAAACCTTTTATGTTAAGTGTTAG
>JBNVCD010000101.1:0-5837 GCA_050410875.1 Bathyarchaeia archaeon
TTCAGCTCTTTGATTTCCTGTACGTGTATCGGCGATTCTTTGGTTTCTATGCCGGGCGCCTTTTGCTGTGGCGCGTTTTAAAGGCAAATGCTTAAGAATTAATTTGCTGTTGATTTGGGCAATACACTTCGAGGAATGTTTGGCGATGAGCAAAATGAAAGTTTGTGTTGTCGGTCTTGGTCAGATTGGGTTTCCAGTGGCGCAGTATTGTGAGGCGAAAGGTCTCGAAGTGTACGGGTACGACATAAACCCTAAAACAGTGGAAAACGCCGTTGCATCTGGAAAGTTTAAAGCAACCACTAACTGGGCAGAAATCCCCCAGGTGGATGTTTACGTGGTTTGCGTTACAACCAGTCAAACTCCAGAAGGGCCTGATCTGTCGCCTGTTTTTGACGTCTGCAGAAAAATAGCGGAAACAAACACTAAACCAAACGCTCTCGTCGCAATTGAAAGCACCATTATTCCCGGGACAACTAAGAAAATCTTTGAATCCCTCTTCAAACGCAAAATTCTTCTTGTTCACGCGCCGCACAGGTACTGGGCAGATGAGCCTGAAAAGCACGGTGTTAACCAGCTTCGCGTCATAGGCGCAGTGAACAAAGAAAGCCTCAAAGTAGGCTTGAAATTTTACCAGGAGACTCTTGGCATTCCCATGTATGTTTGTTCCTCGGTGGAGGTGGCGGAGATGTGTAAAATCACCGAGAACAGTCATCGGTATCTGCAGATTGCGTTTGCAGAAGACCTCAAGATGATGTGCGCCAAAATCGGCATGAACTTTGAGGAGCTACGTGCGGCGTGCAACACAAAATGGAACGTGGATATTCCCGAAGCACGCGATGGCATAGGCAGACACTGTTTGCCAAAAGATATACGGTACGTTACCTCCCTTGCGCCTAGCCTTCTGCTGGAAAGCGCCATGGCAGTAGACAGAAAATACCGTGAATGGCTATCAAACCAACATTAAACACGACGCTGTTACAGCGTTTTCGGAGCATTTGTGTTTTAAGCTGTTTTCGTGGGTAAACCTTATAATGTGAAAACAGGCCCTTTCTCTAACAAAGAGAAAGTTTCCATGCCTGACATCTGGTTAGACACAGTTACCCCGAAAATCAGCATAGCCATCCACAGTTTGCTCCCCCTGCTTCACGCTAAAGGCTACAGTACGTTAGTCACCGCCAAAAAACAAACCCAAACCACGGATTTGCTGGACACGCTTAAAGTACCCTACTACAAAATCGGCGAGTACGGTGAAACACCGAAAGAAAAACTTGTAGCTGAACAAAAACGAACGCTAGAGTTTGTGGAGCTATTCGACAAAGTGGGCACCCCAAAAGTTCTCTGGACCCACGGCGATGTCTCAGCCATACGCACAGCGTTTGGATTAAAAATCCCCATAGTCTACGCTAACGACACCGTTTTCGCCTACCACGTAGCCAAACTCGCAGCCCCACTGGTTGATTGGCTGGTGACGCCTCGCTGCTTCGGTAAATCATGGACAAAATTCGGCGTATCCAAAAACCGCATAGTACAATACGACGGACTCGAAGAAGCCGCATGGCTATCCACAAAATTTGAAAAACCCCCCTTCCTTGAAGAACTCAAAAACAAAAAACCCACCATACTATTCCGAGACGCAGAATACCAAGCCAGCTACTGCGGCGAAGTCAAAATAGACACACAAAAACTGCTACAAAAACTCACAAACCTCGGCACAGTCGTTTACCTTCCAAGATACGACCAAGAAAAGCAAAAACTCAAAGACTTAAACAACATCTGGATTCCACCCCAACCCGTTTTAACCGCGCAGCTACTCCCCTACATTGATTTAATGGTGGGCAGCGGAGGCACAGCATGCCGAGAAACCGCCCTCGCCGGCATCCCAACCATAAACTTCCACTTCTGGGACGTCCAAGCACGCTACCTCCACAAGAAAGGTTTCCCCCTGCAAATCATAAGAAACACAAACCGCATAGTAAAAACCGCCAAAACCATCCTGCAAAACCCCGAAAAACACCGCGTAAACACTAAAGCCGCCCTTGCAAAAATCGAGTCACCCCTACAATACTGGGTAAAATACATTGAGTTTTGCCTAAAAACAAAAATTTAATCGTGTGCTCTCAGTTGAATTTCCCGGACTCTAAAAAGCCTTTCAGATAATATAATCTGATCAACGGATGAATATAAGCTATAGTTGCTTCTCTTGTTTTGAGAGCCACAAAAACGCCTGTAAATGGTGCAGTTACAAAACGGGACATGATGCTATACCGTGTAATGGGAGGCGGCTTATTTGTTTCCTGCTCTATTCTGCCCCAAATTTCGTTCAGTTGAGTAGCATACCAATACTGGTGACTAAGCTCCTGCTTCAGACCTTTACGAATATGCGTAGACTGAACAGTGTAGTCGACAATCCAATAGTAGCCTGCTTGTTGAATCCTATAAGCTAGTGTGGTATCAACGCCTGCATTGACTTTTATCTTGGGGAAACCCCCAATGGCTTTAATGACGTCGGTTCGGTAAATTGTATTATCCAAGGTTTTGCCTAATGTGAACGCCGCCATCTGCCTTGTCCGTAGCCACGAAGACAAATACTTTTCTCCACGATACTTCTTTGCGACGTACTGTTGAAGTTTCCTAACCCCACGTGGTTTATCCGCAAAACGCATCCCGCTTGCAACAGCAATTTTGGGTTTTTCCAGCAATGGCGGAATCCTCTGCCACCAGTCACGTGCCAAAAGTAAATCCTGCTCAAAACTCACAAAATGCTCAGTAGCGACTTTCCTGAGAACGGTGTTTGCTCCGTCACTTATACCCTTTCCTTCATTGAAAAAGACTTGCCAACCAAAAGACTGTGCAATTTCCCGTGTAGCATCCGTACTGTGGTCATCTGCAATTATGCGGTTATTAACATACCTGCTAGGAATTACTTCGTCAATGCGCTTTAGAACTGGACCAAGAACATCAGCCCCGTTCTTGGTCCACATAACCAAGTCAACTTTCACTTCAACTTCACTTTAACATCAAAATTTAAACGTTTTTTCCAGTCAGGATGCTTCAAGTTGCATGTGGCGCATAACGGGTTGTTCTGCTTATTCGCCAAACGCATGAGCCAAACGTCGCGCAGGTCAAGCCCCATCTCCACGATTTGAGGCAGCTTCCCGTAGTTCCAGATAGCTGGGTCTGCCCAGTTGCAGCATTGAAGAAGCGTCAAGTCAGCTTTCACGCTGAAGTTGTTCCACAACACACAGGGCTGACGGAAACCTGTAGTGCGGTGATCCCAGAACTGCGCTTTGCTGATGCGGTAGATGGCGTTTTCCTGCTCCTCAAGCGTCAAACCGCCCATCGCGTTGTGACTCCAAATGTTAGTGCTACTGTCCACAAGCGGACTGAAAACGCGTTTGAAACGTGGAAACCGCTCCCCCATCAAGTCCCACCACGCCTTCATGCCGCCTATGTTATGCTTTGTTATGACGTAGTGAACTTCAAGCTTCGTACTACTCGGCGCGTTGTCTTGCAAGTACTGAAGCGTCTTCAACGCGTCGTCAAACCTGTCCCCGCCGTGAACTATACGGTACAGTTCGCGGTTGGGAGCTGAAACCGTCACGCACACCCAGTCAAGCTCCGGCGTGCAAAGCCAACCTGCGTTCTGAGGGTTAGCGCCGCACGTGAAGGTTTGGGTTGTGAGCCAAGGCGCTATCCGCTTGCTCATGCGGGCAATGTCTGGGAGCCTCGGGTCAGTCTCGCCGTCGCCGTTCAGGAAGAACGTGACGAACTCTGCGATTCCAGATTTGTACGGGTCGCTTGGCTTTCTGCTCCCGTACTTGTGGAACTGCCTGATAATGTATTCTACCCACTCTTCAGGCATGGCGGTGTAGCAGTCGCGCCCCGCCGCGATTTCATGCTGCGGAAAACAGTACTCGCAGCAGACTCCGCTGTAGCTTTGCCCGCAGAAGTTGCTGATGTCGATTTGTATGCACTTCGGAAAATCAGTCCAATAATACGGTTTTCCAAGTAGCTGATGCTTAAAGTTTATTTCGTAATGTTCACGTTTCAAACCAATTCTCTTTAAAACTTTTTTCAACATTTTTTATGCCACTCCAAATTATCCAGAAGACTGTGAAAGGGATCTTTGTTGCCAAATCTGGAAGTTTTATCCGCCAGTCAAAAGGACGCCAGAAAAATTCGAACAGGTTACGGTACACCCATTGACGGTACTTCACAAATATTCGGCAATATTCCAAGTTGAAAAGCCCCAAGTTTCTATATCTAAACCTTGGGTGCTCAATATGTCCATACATATGGGTGGGAACAATTTTTATGCGAAGTCCAGTTTTCAATGCTCGAACAACAAAGTCGCCATCTTCAAAGACAAACTTAATTTTTGTATCGAAGCCTCCAACTTCGAGATAGTCTTTTTTATGTATAGCAAAGATTCTAGTGCTGAAATGCTTGCCCACACGGGCAATGGCAAACTCGCCTTGATTTAACCTTTGGAGCCAAAGCCAAAACTCGCGATGAACCACTAAGTCATCGTCGAACATCACTATTAAACTGTTTGGGTTGGAGCGAACTGCATAGTCGCGGACAAAGCCTAATCCAGAGCCGCCTCGAAACACTGAGACACGTTTCCCTGTAAGACTTTTTAACGTAAAAATTTCAGGTTTACTTGCGATTATAATGATCCCGCAGTCTCTTATACATTTAACCGCTTGCTCACTGTTGATTAATCGTTCTTCTTCCATATTTTGCAGTCCTTTCTGTGCTCTTCAAATTTTTATTGACGCGATTAACTCGATAGATAGATCCACCATAACAAATCAAACACAAACTTATTGTTCTCAAAAACATCACTGCTGTATGCGTACAGTTTTTGCGCTTGGTTAGATGAGTCACGCTGAGTACGAAGAGAAACGCGTTTATCCAAATTTTTCACTGAAAAAAGGGGGCTAAAAAACAATATAAACTTACCTAAAAGTGTCTTGCTTCTGAACTGTAAAACTACTAAAATTCTGACTTTAAAAACTCCGTGTTAAGACAACGTTGCAACAAAAGTGTAGCGTAGGTATACTACAAAAGGTTGATGAGAGAGTTTTCAAGTGTAATTCAGCTAGGTGCTGTTTGAGGAGTTTCTACAGATGAGGCTGTAGCTTTGGGGTGGGCATTTGTGGTCGCAAGATCATGCTGTGAGGGCTGATGGCTTTGTAACTAGTGTGAAAATCGAGGAACACGTCAAAACAGGAGTTTTAGTTTTTTTGTGTTTGTCCCGTAAGGGGGCGAGTAGTCTACCTTAATGTTGACTTTAATCTTGGTTCAGTGGGTGTACTTTAGAATTCTCATTCAAAACAAATTCAACAGGAAAAACCTGTAATGTTTTTTCTCTGACTGAAATTTTCTTGGGTTCGGTGTATCCTTTTCTTTCACGTTTGAGCATTTCGAGTTTAACGTCTAATCCTCCTCCGCTGTAGCCTCCCAGCTTGAAATTTGAATTTACTACGCGGTGACACGGCACAAGGGGCGGAAACGGGTTTGCCGCCATAGCGTTTCCAACTGCTCGTGCTCCTCCTCCTGCAACTTTGGCAACTGCCCCATACGATGTGACGAAGCCTAGCGGAATCCGTAATACTGTTTGCAGCACCGTGCGCGTGTAGGGTTTCACCTGTTCATAAGCCAAGCGAACATGTTCTGTGTTTACGTCTTCTCCAGCGTAAACAGCCTCCATTAACGAGAGGGTTCTCTCGGCAAGAGGTGAACATTCAGCGGCAACTTCAAAGGGGGCATCAAACGGCAATTTCTCCAGCAAGCAGCGGACAACTTTGGGTTTTGTGCCCGCGAAGGCGGTG
>JBNVCD010000102.1:0-5829 GCA_050410875.1 Bathyarchaeia archaeon
CATAAGGCACTTCCTGGTTTACACTGAGCCGGGGCAATACTCCCTAAGAGTTGAGTAGATAGGCCCTGTGGGGGTTAACTCGCTTCTTTTTAACCTGAGGCAAGCCGCTTTTACGGTGCCAAACTCGCAGCGGGCGTTTTTTGATATGAAGTCGGCCAGTTGAGGCTTGTTTTTGGCGGAACGTACACGCGCAATCGTCAGGTGAGGCGTAAAACCTTTTGGGTCGCCTGCGAAGCCTAAACTGCGCAGTCGGGGCTCAAGCTGCGTGAAAACGTCCTGCAGCTGCGCTGCACCCGTGGTGATTCCTGCCCACACGACGCGGGGGAAATTTAGGTTGGGGAAAACGCCAACGCCGCTGATTTGCACGTCGAAGGGTTTAAACTGGGTTTTCTTCATCTGCTCAAAAACCTTGTCCACCACGTTGACGGAGACGTCGCCTAAGAAGCGGACGGTTATGTGGATGTTTTCCGGCTCGACAAGTTTGAGGTCGGCGCCTGTCTGAGCTAAACGCTTCTGCGCCTCTTCCAGCTTCTTTTTCACGTCGGCGTTTTCGATGTCGAAAGCCAAGAAGGCACGTATAAACTGTGACATTGCTCAACTGCAGCCTCAATAGTTTTAACAGGTTTCCTTCATAAATGCTTTTAATTGTCGGCGCTGTTTAATGTTAAAAAGTAAAAAAAGGGTAATTGATGAACGCTGACAAAACAGTTGTAGGTTTAACGGGTATGCCCGGCGCAGGCAAATCGCTAGTGCTAGTGGGAACTGCGCAGGAGCTGGGCTACGACGTGGTGGTGATGGGGGACGTCATCCGCGAGGAAACAGCGAAACGCGGTTTAGAGTTGAACCCAAAAAACGTCGGCGCCGTCATGCTTGAACTCCGAGCTAAACACGGCAACAACGTCATCGCCGAAAAATGCGTCGAAAAGATTGAGCAGAAAAAAAGTTCACTGGTGGTTGTGGAGGGCATCCGAAGCCTACACGAGGTAGAAGTCTTCAGAAAACATTTTTCAAAGTTCACGTTGATGGCTATTCACGCTTCGCCTGAAACACGCTTCAAGCGCCTCTCTAACAGGGGCAGAAGCGACGACCCCAAAACTTGGGATGTGTTCCATGAACGGGACATGCGCGAACTCGGCGTAGGCATAGGCAACGCCATAGCCATGGCGCAGGTCATGATCATCAACGAAGGCAGCCAAGAAGACGCTAAAGTGAAGGTTAAAGAGGCGTTAAAGGAGATTGAAGCAGAATGGACAAAATAGTGGTCTACGTAGAAACGGAAGTCAACCCCACCGAGTCAGAAGAGAAAATCAAAAAGGCAATATGGAACCTTTTCGGAGACATACCCACACAGATTAACCCCGCCCTCAAGGGCAGCACACTAACAGCGCAAGCAGAAGGCTTAGAAGCACTCTCGACACTTCGAAATTTACTCCGCAAAGACCGCATCCGCGACGCTTCAAGAAAACCGCTGCTTGAAGGCTTAAACGGCAACACAATCACGTTTTACCTAAACAAGCAAGTCGCCTTCGCCGGCCACATCTCCTTCTCAGAGCAAGAAGCAGAATCCCCGCTTGGACCCATAAAAGTCACAGTGAAATGCGAAAACCCAAGGGAGCTCGTCGACTGGCTTGCGCCACGCACAACAAAAAATTGAAGCCTTCAACGCCAACCCGCAGGCTTCAGTGACGCCGCGGGGCGCCGTGCTTTTAGGCAACTTGGTTGCCTGCGACGCCTACGCCGAAAACCGCCCTCTAAGAGTTGTGACGCACGCACACGCAGACCACACCGGCGGCTTACGGTGGAGCCTAAAGGAATGCAAAAAGGTTTTGATGACGGAAGCCACCCGCGACCTCATTGAAGTCTTGGAGGGCTCGCTTGGCGCAAAAGCTAAACACATCAAAACTTTAAAGTACAATCAACGCTTCCGCTTTGACGGCGAACGCATTACACTGTTTAAAGCAGAACACATTTTGGGCGCCGCGCAGGTTCTTCTGGAGAACAGTCAAGGCGAAAAAATCGTTTGGACAGGCGACTTCAAAATCGACGGCACACCCGTGCTTGACTGCGACACCCTAGTGGTTGAAGCCACCTACGGCAACCCCGTGTGCAGGCGCTCCTTTGAAGGAGACATCCGAAAGCTCCTTGTCTCCATGGTTGAAGAGAGGCTGAAAGCGGGCACAGTGTACGTTTTTGGCTACCACGGCAAACTACAAGAGGTTATGCAGATCCTACACGAAGCCGACGTCACAGTGCCTTTTGTGATGCCTGAAAAAGTCTACAACGTCTCCAAAGTCTGCGAAAAACACGGCATGAAACTTGGGTGCCTAACGCTCTCCACCACAAAAGAGGGGCACACGCTGCTGGAGGAAAATCTGCCCTGCGTAGCATTCTACCACATGAACTCACGGGGCAACGTCGGCTTGAACAACGAGCGCATCTGCGTCAGCGGCAGAGAATTCCGCAGCCCATGCAGGCGCATCGGCGAAAAAGAATACGTTATCGCGTTAAGTGACCACTCAGACTTCAACGGCCTGCTACAGTACGTGCAGCAGGCTTCGCCAAAACAGGTAATCACCTACAACCACGGCGGAGCCCACGGCGAAGCGCTCGCCAGAGAAATCACAAAGCGCCTAGGCATCCCCGCAACCGCAATGCCCACCGCGGTAGACGCCTAAAGGCGCGTAAGCGCTGCCTCATGCGACCTGTGGAAGGTTTACTGCTAAAACTTAAAAGCGCAAGGTGCCACTGTAAAAGCGCGGTGGCATCCATGACTAGAACTTCAGCAATTTCAGGCTTCTACAAGTTAACGCCAAAAGAGCGCCTAGCAAAAGTCAAAGAGTTCGCAAACTTGACGGATGAAGAATGCGCGGTTCTCCAGAACACCGGGGCGCTGCCTATGGAGGTGGCGGACAGGATGATAGAGAACGTAGTGGGCGCCATACCTATACCCATAGGCATAGGAGTTAACTTCACAATAAACAACAAAGATTACCTCATTCCCATGGCAACCGAGGAACCCTCAGTGGTGGCAGCCGCCAGCTACGCAGCAAAAATGGTGCGGGACAGCGGCGGATTCCACGCCAGCAGCACTCCGCCCATCATGATAGGCCAGATCCAAGCGGTAGGCATCAAAGACCCACAAGCCGCCAAAGAAAGGGTGATGGCGGCAAAACAGGAGCTTCTAAAAAAAGCCAACGAACAAGACCCCCTGCTGAACTCTGTAGGCGGCGGCGCAAAAGATTTGGATGCAAAAATAATTCACACCAGCCAAGGCGACATGCTCATCACCGAATTGCACGTTGACTGCCGCGACGCCATGGGCGCCAACGCCGTAAACACCATGGCGGAAGCCATAGCGCCCCTCATTGAAGACTTAACCGGCGGGCGCGTGTATTTGCGGATAATCTCAAACTTGGCTGTTAAACGCCTCGCAAAAGCGTGGTGCACAGTCTCCAAAGAGGCAGTGGGCGGAGAAGAAGTGGTGGACGGCATAGTTTACGCCTCCGCGTTTGCCGCCGCAGACCCCTACAGGGGGGCAACGCACAATAAAGGCGCCTTAAACGGCATAATAGCCGTCGTGTTAGCTACAGGCAACGACCACCGCGCCATCGAAGCCGGCGCCCACGCCTACGCAGCGTTAAACGGCAGATACACTACGCTGTCTACATGGAGGAAAAACGAGGAAGGCAACCTGGTTGGCGAAATCGAGTTACCCATGGCGGTGGGGCTTGTCGGCGGCGCAGTGAAAACTCACCCGACCGCGAAAGTCGCCATGAAAATCCTCAACGTCAAGTCATCCAACGAATTCGCCGAAGTTTTAGCCGCAGTCGGTTTAGCCCAAAACCTTGCAGCGCTAAGAGCTCTAGCGCATGAGGGCATCCAGAGGGGGCACATGTCGCTTCACGCCCGCAACATCGCCATCCAAGCCGGAGCCTCAGGCAAACTGGTGGATTTAGTGGCTGAAAGAATGGTTAAAGAAAGAAAGGTCCGCGTGGACAGGGCAAAAGAAATACTCGCTGAGCTAGGCGCAACGCCGTAGCGGCACCCTATATTTTTTTGTTTTTACGCAGCTCCATGCATAAATCGCAGAAGCTGTCGCTGAATTGCTGGGGTGTGAAGTCGGAGGTTGACATGCGCGCTGCTACGTTGGCGGCTGCCTGCTGAATTAGTGCTTCAACTTCAGCGTAGTTGGGTATGCCTTTGACGCCGCGTTTACTGTTGACGTATTGGCTTACTGCGGCTTGGGTGGTGCCAAGTTTCTTTGCGACGGCGTTTTGCGTTAACTTGTACTTTAAGATAAGCTCTTTAGCTACAAAAGAGCGGTACACGGGTAGAAGATGGCGGGCTACGCTTTCACATGAAAGTGACATAGTACTCAACTCTGAATATAACATGCCTATACTTAAAGATGTTTTGCACGGCTTTAGAGCATTCTGAGCAGGTCCGCCTTAGTTATTATGCCTACGACTTCGCCTTGCTTTGAAACCAAAACTGCAGAGTACACCTGCAGCAAATTTGAAATCAGCGAAAGCGGCGCGTCTTCGCTGACCTGCGGGAAAGCTTCATCCATTATTTTCGCGGCGGGTAACCTGCTGATTTCGGCGAGGTCGCAGCCAGCTAGGATTTGCCGCAGAATAGTTTTTTCAGTTATGCTGCCTACAGCTTGTTTTCCGCTGAAAACTGGGATTTGCGAGAAGTTATGCTCCTTCATCAACTGGACCACTTTGGCTACTGGCTCTTCTTTTTGCACGCCGACGACTTCTTTTTGGAGCACTTTTTCAGCTTGAATTTTGTTTTTCACTTCGAGGCGTTCGAGTACATCGAAGATTGCTTTCACCTTGGTGTAGGAGGAGTCAATTTTTCCCGCTTCAAGCTTGGCGATTAGGCTTTGGCTTACACCTGCTAGTTTTGCCAGCTCCGACTGTTTTAAGCCTAGCTGCCGGCGCTTTCTGCCTATGTCTTCAAGCTGCGGAAACATGGTTTACTAATAGCGCGTGTGGCTTGATATTCTTTTTGGAATAAAACAGACAAAAACGCATATAACGCCGTTATCAACTATGTTGGGCAAACAACAACCAAAAGGAGAAGAACCAGCAAAATGGCAACAAGAAAAATAGACACCGTAGCGCTCCACGCCGGGCAAGAAACGGCAGACCCCGCCACCGGCGCACGGGCGGTTCCCATATACCAGACAAGCTCGTTTGTGTTCAGAAGCACTGAGCACGCAGCCAACCTGTTCGCGCTAAAAGAGTTAGGCAACATTTACACGAGAATAATGAACCCCACAACAGACGCCTTTGAGAGGCGCATCGCCGCAGTTGAAGGAGGCACCGCTGCGGTTGCCGTGGCGTCGGGGCAAGCTGCAGAAGCCCTGGCGCTCTTAGCCATCACGCAGGTAGGCGACGAAGTTGTGGCGGCAAACAACCTCTACGGCGGCACCTACCAGCTTTTACACTACACGTTTGCCAAGCTGGGCAGAAAGGTGGTCTTTGTCGACTCGTCTAAACCTGAGGAATTCAAAAAGGCTATTACAGGCAAAACCAGAGCCGTTTACGCGGAAACAGTGGGTAACCCAAAACTGGACATACCTGACTTTGAAGCCATCGCAGCCATAGCACACAAAGCAGGAGTCCCATTTGTAGTCGACAACACCGTTGGCGTAGGCTTGGTTCGCCCCATAGACTACGGCGCAGACATCACTATAGCGTCAGCTACAAAATACATTGGGGGACACGGAACCAGCATAGGCGGCGTCATAGTGGACTCAGGCAACTTCAAATGGGACAACGGCAAATTCCCCGAGTTCACTGAGCCAGACCCAAGCTACCA
>JBNVCD010000103.1:0-3424 GCA_050410875.1 Bathyarchaeia archaeon
CTTCGTATCCTTCTACTTTCACCATTTAGCATGCACCTTTTCTGGTGAATACTGTTGGGTACATTGATGCTTAAAAGTCTTCACAAAAACGCTAACTGTTGTCTATGGATCAAGTAACAACACTTATGTTTAGTACCCCCGGTCCAGCGATGCCCCTATCATTACGAGTGGCGCCGCTAAACTAAGTGAGGTGTTTACTGAAAGAAACAGAAGACTAGCAGAACCTAACTTTTCAGGGAGTCTGCCCAAACGCTGACTTGACTTAGCGTTCTCGTTTGCCTTGGATGAACTCTTCTGTCCACTGTCTTGCTTGCGAGTCAGGCACTTGAATTGGCGGATGCTTGAAGGCGTACGCAGAAATGCTGAGGAGCGCACCTGCAATTTTGCGGTCTAGGGCAATTTTGGCCGCCCTGATCAAGTCTATGACGACGCCTGCACTGTTAGGTGAATCTTCCACTTCAAGTTTAACACTTATGTTTATTGGGCGGTCACCAAATTTGCGGCCTTTAAGAGATATGTAGCAGATTTTCTTGTTCCTCAAAAAGGGCACGTAATCTGAAGGGCCAATACGCGTAGGCAGTTCGTAGGGCACCAAGCTTGTGACCGCTTCAGTTTTGCTGATGCGCTTGGACTTTAAACGGTTTTCCACAGTCATATTCTGGAAGTCTGTGTCTCCGCCGAGGTTAAGCTGGTAAGTCTCATCCACAATTACGCCCCGATCCAAACAAAGCCTCACCAAATTTCGGTGCAGAATAGTTGCGCCCACTTGGCTTTTTATGTCGTCGCCAAGCACGGGTAAACCTGCAGCTTCAAATTTCTTGCTCCACACCTGCGTTTTATCTGAGGCAATAAATTCAGGCATGCAATTCACAAAAGCGCAGCCCGCGTCTATAGCCGCCTGCGCGTAAAACTGTGTAGCTTCGTGGCTACCTACAGGTAAATAGTTGACAAGCACCTGTGCTTTAGCTGCTTTGAGAATTTTAACGACGTTTGCCCTGTCATAGCCGCTGTCATCGTAAACATTAAAAGCTTCACGCATATGAGGCGCCACGCCGTCTAAAACAGGTGCAGGTGAAACTGTCACACCTAATTTTGGTACATCGGCGAATTTCTCGCAGCAGTTAGGCGCTGTGAAGATGGCTTCAGAAAGATCCTTGCCTATTTTATCCTTGTTAACTTCAAAGGCTGCGACAAATTTTATGTCACGTATATGGTAACCGCCGAAGTTGACGTGCATGAGCCCCGGTACTGTTGCGTCCTCTTTTGCGTCCTTATAATATTGAGTTCCTTGGATGAGGGCTGATGCGCTGTTGCCTACCCCGACGAGTGCTACGCGGATTTCTGGCACGTTAATTAACCTTCTGTTGCTCCATGCTTATGTTTGTCTGCTCTATAACTTTTTCCTCTAACGGTTGTTGTAGCATCCATGTCGAACTCGACAGACCCCATTTCAAGTTATGAATAGGTGTTCTTCTTGCACCTTTTTTGTTTAGTAGGCAGGAGGAGTGTACAATTAAATAATTCTGCCTGACAAAGTTAAAAGGGAGCACGCCCCTAAACTAACAACAGAAGGCGCCAAGAGCATGAGCAAAAGCGACGTCACCATAAAATATGAACCTTTCAAAGAAATCGTGATAATGGAGCAAACACGCTTCAGGAACCCTGATGATATAGCTCGCTTCACCTCGGTTATTGCAGGCGGCAAACTTGCCGGTCTCTACTGGGCAGAAGGCGTGGTTTTTCTGTATTTTCCTCTCCCGCCATCAAACGCTGCAGTGGCGCGTATGCTTATAGAAAACGGCAAAGTTTTCTGGACTTTTGTCGGGTACGCGCTTATGCCAAAGTATGAACCCACAATTGAAACTAAAGAAAAAATGATTGTGCCGGTTATAGACATCTCTGCCAATCCTCTGCTCAGAAAAGTTGCACAATGGCTCAAAGAACAAAAATAGTGTCTTGCAACATGGCAGCCCACTTGACGTTAGACGGAAAAGTTATTTCTGGAACCGGTGAAGGAAAAAAATACATCAGGCTACGCTGGGTCAAAACCCAAATCAAACAGAAACTTGGTTTTACGCCTTTCTTGGGAACGTTAAACTTGCAGCTTTCGCCTGAAAGCCAAAAACACCGCAAACTTCTTGAAACACAAAAAAACGCGCTTAAAATTGAACCAGCCGAAGGCTACTGTGTAGGCTTAATTTTTCCAGCATACATTGGCGAAACACCCTGCGGCATCGTTCTCCCCCAAGTTGCCAACTACCCAGAGAACCTTCTAGAAGTTGTTGCCCCTGTAAATTTACGCGGCTTCCTTCACCTGAACGACGGCGACGCCCTCGCAGTCAACGTGAAAATTCAAGAAACATTATGATCTACGTTTATTTTGCAGGAATTCCTCAATGTACTTTTCTAGGCACCCCTGCTTTTTCAGGTAAGCGCCGTAGACATAGAGCGCCCGCATAGCCCGCGCGGCATCCTCGGGAGAGGTGTAAGAGGGAATTCCTAGCTTGTCAAATCTGCTACGTGTGTAGAGCGCCATTTCCGTTTCGCCTATGTCACACATAACAATAGGCTTATTGTACTTTTTAGAAACCTCCACTACGCCATCTATGTATTTTTCCCGTAGCCCCGGCATATGGTGTAAACCCAGCAAGATTATGCCGTAAATGTCTTTATCCTGAAACATTATGTCCGCAGCGGTCACAAACATGTCGTCAGTAACCGAGCCAGTCAAGTCCACAGGGTTCGAAGTTGCGGCTATTTTAAGTATGACGCCTTCCTCTTTGAGCTTCTGGAATTTTTGGGTTGTCTCCTCTGAGAAATGCTCCACAGTTAACCCTTGAATCTCACATTCATCCACCGTCATGACTCCAGGTCCACCTGCATCGGTAAGTATACCCACGTTTTTCCCCATAGCTGGAGGCTGCAAAGCCAACGCTTTACCCAAATCAAAAAATTCCTCCATATCGCGAGCACGTATAACCCCTGCCTGCTCGAACGCTGCATCATAAATTTTATCTGAACCCGCAATTGCACCTGTGTGCGACGCTGCCGCACGAGCTCCCGCCGCGCTTTTCCCCGATTTAAGCACTACAACCGGCTTTTTCCGCGTCACTTTTTTGGCTATTCTAACGAATTCTCGCCCGTACTTTATGTCTTCAAGGTAAGCAAGAACAACCCTTGTTTCTTTATCGTGCAAAAAATAGTGGATGATGTCAGATTCGGTGACGTCGCATTTGTTGCCAAAACTGACAAACTTGCTGATGCCCATTTGCCGCCCAGTCAAATAGTCTAACGCTGCAACACCGAAAGCGCCACTCTGAGTAACCATGGCTATGCTGCCTGGAAGCGGCCTAGGCGTAGCAACCACGTCGTCTCCGGTTGTGAGAACTTTCGTTTCAGGGAGAAACAACGTGTCTACGCCTGT
>JBNVCD010000103.1:3434-5821 GCA_050410875.1 Bathyarchaeia archaeon
CGCCAAGACAGTTTGGACCCAAAAGACGTATATTACCCTGCTTAGCGATGTTCACTACTTGCTCTTCCAGCTCAGAGTTTCCTACTTCACGAAAGCCCGAGCTTATTATAATCGCCGCTTTAACTTTCTTTGAGACAGCCTCTTGCATAACAGTGGGCACAACTTTCGCTGGCACAATAATTACAGTAAGATCCACAGAATCAGGAATTTCAGTTAAAGAATGGTAGCATTTGAAGCCTAAAATGGATTCCTCATTTGGGTTCACAGGGTAAAGTTCGCCTTTGAATACTCCGCGAAGTTTATTCGTTGCAAAATTTTTGAATATGACATGCCCTGCCTTGTCAATTTTTTTGGTGGCGCCTACAACTGCCACGGAACGTGGATTAAAAAATACATCTATCTTTTTTACGGCTGCTTCCATAGTCTACCCAGCTTTTCGGTTAGAATGAATTCATCCTGCTTTATGTTTTACTGTTTAAATGACCCTGCTATAATAACACTATGTAGGAGTTCTGCCTATTTTTACTATTCTGTTGTTGCCCTAAAATGTGCTTCTCGCCGTACAATAACTATGGGTTTATGGTTGATTTCGCTGAGCATGCTCCAACTCACCCCAGTGGGGGAAACGTTGAAGCGCGCTGCCATATCCCACACCGTGGCACCTGAACCAGGGCCTCTTGCTCTATCCGCTACGTTAGCAACTGTCAACGCCGTCTCAGCGTTTACTGCGCGCCCCGCAACCGCAAGAGGGGTAGGTCGGCGACGGAGCTTCAAAAACTTCCCCACAACATAAGAGACAACTCCCCCCTTAGAGTGGATGCCCCTCATAGGTTTAGGTCGAGGGGTGAAATGAAAATTCCTAAAAGTATACGTCTTATCCGTATCCACAATGACCACTGCGACTTTTTTGTTCAATTTCCTTTTGATCTGTTGCCGAATTTGTTCAGCAACCTGTTGTGCATCCTTTAAAGGCAGACTTACATAGGAATAAGGCAGGTTTGAACCGTCGATTCCCCCTTCAGAACCAAACATCAAAGCCTGCAGAGGCCCACTATATTGTAAAGCAACCTGTTTATGTCGACTTCCAGCCTCAACAGGGTATTCTCTGAGCCTAAATAACAGTCGGTGTCCGAAACGGCACATTACACCTAAAAAATATCCCCAAACAAACCGCATCCAAAACAAGGCTAGAAGCTTAGAGTTTAAACTTGGAGCAAACTTGTTTTCGTCTACGATGTTACCCAGCGCTGTTGAAATCGCTTTTTCAGAAACTACCACGAAATCGCCGTCTTTTACCCTGTTTTCTACCGCTGCAACAACTTCATTGAGGTAATTAGTTTTAGGTTTCCAATATTTTGTAGTTAACGCCAAAGCATAGTAATTGGTCATTAAACGTATTATCCTGCCCTTTTCTATTTATATTTCTAAAAATGGCTCCATACATTGTTCAGACAGGCGACACAACAATTTTGTCGCCAACTTGCACTTGAAATTTAGCCGCTGCGTTGCCTTGATTCACAGCTATTTCAAAGTAGCCGTGGCTTCCAATGAGAGCCAATGGTTCACCCGGTTTAACTTCTGCGTAGGTTTTGGCAAATTTTAGCTGCAGCTTTAAATTTGGTAACTCAACTTCCAGCCTGACTGGTTTAAGCTGTTCAAAATCTTTTGTGTTTATGTTTGTGATTATGTTTCCAAAACTATCCACATGCAACGCCTCACCGACTAAGCCTCTTTTAGTTCTCCTAATTTTAGAAAACTCTGGCTTTACGGCGTCGTTTATTTCAGGCCCAAACTCTTCTAACTCTACGTCGCCATTGGCTATGTGCGCTGCAACAGGCGCAAAGACATCACGTCCGTGGAATGTGTTTGAAACCTGAGCTGAGACGAATTTGTCCTCTTCGATTTTGTAGGTGTGCTCTATGCCTTGCGACTCAGCTGCTAACATTAGCACGCCGTTGTCGGGGCCTACAAAGACGTTGCGTTTTGTCTGTACGATTATAGGGCGTCTTTGGGTGCCCACTCCAGGATCAACTACTGCCACATGAATTGTATTCTCTGGAAAGTAGGGGGCGGCGGTAGCCAACATGAGGGCGCCTTGCTTTATGTTAAATTTTTCCACGTTATGGGTAACGTCTACTATAACCACGTCTAAGCAAATGCCTAAAATGACCCCTTTCATTTCAGCAACATAGGGGTCATTTAAGCCAAAGTCTGTTGTTAAAGTCACTATCTTGGGTGTGGGCAAATTATTCCGCTTCTTTGTCATTTTAGTTTGATTTTTCTTAGGTTCCAAACCTTTTCTCTTTAAGGTAGATAGACTAGACGTTGCTTTTCCTGTTTATTCTTATTTTTTGCTTTAATATAAGGCCAATCATCACATGTGTACG
>JBNVCD010000104.1:0-4226 GCA_050410875.1 Bathyarchaeia archaeon
GCCACAACAAAGAGATCTCTGTTGTGCCATATAGTGCTCAACGTGAAATACAAATGCGGTACTGCCCTTCAGGAAATACTCAACTTGTAAAAGTTGCGTGTTCAAAACAGTTTTTCAGCAGTTTGCTGATAAACTTTGAAAATCTCGTCTGAAAACAACACAAAAACCACTTTGTCAAGAGTGGCCTCTTTTTCTATGAAGTCTTTTACTGTCTCCAAAGCTACCCTGCTGGCTTTTTCCACTGGATAGCCATAGGCGCCTGTACTTATAGAAGGAAAAGCTATTGTCCGTAAGCCTTTAGAAGCCGCCAATTGCAGCGAATTCATGTACGCTTCTCGCAAGAGTTCTGCTTCTTTTCTTTTTCCGCCATGCCAAACTGGTCCTACTGTGTGGATAACATATTTTGCCTTTAATTTGCCGCCTGAAGTAATTACAGCTTTGCCCGTTGGGAGACCTTCAGGCCAAATTGTCTGCCGGATTGCTTTGCACTCCTCCATTATGGCTGGTCCGCCTTTATGGTGTATCGCGCCATCTACGCCTCCACCGCCTAAAAGGGACGAGTTAGCTGCGTTTACGATGGCGTCAGCGTCAACAGTGGTTATGTCACCTTTAATCAACTGCACAACTGTTTGTCCAAGCTTAAACTCGCTTTTCTCCATGGCGTCTCCCTTCAGTGGACTGCGCTGATTACCTGAAGTAATGCAGAGGTGAAAAACCACGCTCCAAAACACACGAAAACTGCAGTGCAGAAAAAGGTGACGCCTTGATGCATTCGTTTAGTCCAGAATTTCCGGGACTCAAAGATTACCAAGGCTACAATTGCATACCACGCAAAATCGCAGAGCCAGTGAATCCCAGCGAACACGGTAAAACCAATTAACCCAAACTCTTTTGCATTCAAAATCAGCGCAGTTCCCACAGTTAGCCACCAAAGTATGAAACCAGGGTTAGCCGCAGTGGTTTGTATGCCCGCAATCAACGAATCTTGAGTGAAGCCAACGTGCCTTTGAGCTTCTTCTTTGCTGCGCTGTTGAAAGGTTTGTATACCCATGAACATCAACAGTAATCCGCCGAGAAGGCCAACGGCTATTTGTACAATATTAGGGATCGCAAATTCATTTAACACGAAAAATATCAAAAACATCAAAGGCACCTCGACAACACCATGCCCACACGCAATAAGGGCGCCTGCAACCTTACTTTTAGTAGCTTTTTCTATGGTCACTGCAAACAAGGGTCCAGGCAAAAGCACGCCTGACAAAGATATAACCATGACCGAGGACAGAAAGACGTAAAAATCGGTAATAAACGTCAACACTTCAGCTCCTGTGAATTAACAATCATCAACTAAACCGCCTCAAAAACATTACTTATTCGCTCCCCACGTTTCTCGTCAATTTTCTCTGCATTATTGAAACTATCTCCGCGCTATCTTTGGCAGCAGCATACTCCTCTAGCAAGTCAGCGTTCAACTCAAAAAACGTGTGCCCCCACGTAAAAACTGAGAGCAACTCTTTTGCTTCATCCTTAAAACCTGCAATGTAAAGCGCGCCCGCCAACGCTTCTGCCGTACTCAACTTAGTGGCTTTGGCAAAATTTGTTGGGTTACCTGCAACTAACACAGGCAAGCATCTAGAAGTTCCTTTAACCTGATGCAACAAAACCTTTTCTGCGTGCTCCCAACTACAATCCAAAGCGGCAAGACCAAAATCGGCAACACGAGTTCTGTCTTGTGGGGAAAAAGCAATTTCTCCAAAAGGGTTAAGAATTATAGCGCGTTTGGGCATAAAACGCGTTTTAGTTACTATTCTTGCAAACCCCAACCGCTTTAGCTTCAAACCTGTACAGCGCTTAGGGTCACATTGATTGGCGTGATAAATGGTTAAGCGAATTTTAGATGTTTTTTCCACTTGTCCTGCGCACCTTAACGTGACTCATAGGGTTATTCAACACTGAAGGTATCCACGCCAACAAATCAGAAGCTACCATTGTGCTTTTTTCTTTGATTGCAAAATCTCCTGCCGCCCCATTCACAAAGGCTCCCGCAACTGCCGCTTCAAATGCGTCAACATTTTGAGCTAACAGCGCCCCCACTATACCCGAGAGAACATCACCTGTACCCCCCACCGTCATAGCGGGGTTACCTGTAAAATTCAGCTTCACCCGCGTACCATCCGAAATAACATCTACGGCGCCCTTCAACAGAACAACAGCATCTAACGCCTTAGCGGTCACTTTGACATCCAGTACGCGTGCTTCTGCATCATCTGGAAGGCGCTTCCCAGTTAAAGCAGCGTATTCACCTGCATGCGGCGTTAGCACCAACGGAACCTTCAAAGGGCGCTTAAACTCAGCAAAAGCCTTCAAACCATCGGCATCCAAAAGCAAAGGCTTCCCCATTTCTTCCACCGCTGCAATGCACGTCCCAACAAACTCCTTTGTTTCTTTGTGCAAGCCTATGCCTGGACCCAAAACCACGGCGTCGACAGCGTTTAGATACTCTCTAATTTTCGGCAAATTTTCAAGGTTCAGGTGGTTTCCTTCAAGTTTTACTGTTATCAAATCAGGCGAAATAGACGCGATATCGTGCGCCGCCAGAGATGGCGCCGCCGTATAAACAATATCAACGCCTGTACGCAGCGCCGCCAACGAAACCAAAGCGGGTGCTCCAGAAAAAACTTCGCTCCCACCAATTACCAATAATCGACCAAAATCGCCTTTATGCGCAGTCAAAGGCCTATCCCGCGTAGCCAAAAGCACATCACCTGGACCTACAAACTGCTCCAGTGCAGACGGCAACCCTATGTCACGAACAACGACTTCACCAACATATTTCTCTGCGTTTTTCAACCCAGTCTTAGTTTTGTAAAAAGTAATTGTGAGGTCAGCTTTGACAGCTTTGCCCAAAACCTTCCCTGTGTCTGAATCGATGCCTGTAGGAACGTCAACAGCAACCTTTACTGCAGTTAACGAATTAATGTATTCAACCGCTTGTAATATTGGCGGTCTCAATTTGCCTTTGGTGCCTGTCCCCAGCAGAGCATCCACGACGATATCCGCTTCAACTTTGGGAAAATCGCTGCTGTCACTCACTTCAAAAATAGGTATAGCACCACGCAAGGTTTGAAGCGCCATCCAATTTGCAGCGGCTGCTTCGTGACCGATGTCTCTACCTCGCCCAACTAAAACAACAGTGACTTTAAATCCCATACCTGTTAAATGCCGCGCCAACACAAACCCGTCGCCGCCGTTTCCGCCTAAACCGCAAAATACGACAACCTTCCGATTCGGTTTAAAACGGGCATTAATCTCCAATGCAACATTGCGCCCTGCATTCTCCATAAGTTGAAGCAGTGAAATCCCAAAATACTCCGCGTTCGTTTCCAGCGCACGCATACTCTGACTATTAATGGTTTCCAAACCCATTTTGGGTCCTCTTACTGTATTTAGAGTTGATAAAAGATAAGCCTATCTTTCCCTTTTCCCACCGTTAACCTTTTCTGTATACAAAAGCATCACCAACTACACCACAAAAGCTTAATGACGCCCCCTACAGTTCTAACTAAGGATAAAACTATGAGTTTATCAGCAATAATTATCGCCTATAACTACTCAAACCCCTTTAAACAAGACAGCGGCACCCTTGAACTTAACAACAAAGCTCTCATTGCACATGTCGTCGACGCAGTTAACCCTCTGGTCGATGAGACCTTGATAGTCACCGATTCCCAGAAACACGCTGATGACTACGCCAAACTTGTAGACGCCAAACCTACCTTCGTAGTCGAGCCTCAAATTGCCAAAAATCCCCTAATCGCTACTTTGGCAGGCTTCAAAAACGCGCATGGCGCATTATCGTTGCTTGTGCCTTACGACGCGCCTTTTCTCTCTAAGGCGGTTCTGACGTTACTTTTTGAGTTATGCTCAGGAAAATCTGCAGTAGTTCCGCGAAACCCTGATGCCCAAGCTGAACCGCTACATGCAGTTTATGCAACTCAACAAGCCCTATACGCAGCTGACAGAACTATCGCTGCGGGGAAAAATGATGTTTTAGATTTACTGGAGACTCTTCAAAATATTCGCTACTTATCATCTCTTGTCATAAAGCAGCTGGATCCTGATCTTAAAACTTTTTTTAGAGTAAAGATGCCTGTGGACCTTAAACGCGCAACTATTCTGTCAAAAAAGCCAAAAACGCAAAGACGCGCTTAACAACCCCTCTACTA
>JBNVCD010000104.1:4236-5806 GCA_050410875.1 Bathyarchaeia archaeon
TACTATTTTTACCGCCTCTGTCTACGTCGCCGGCTGTGCTGCTACATCCTCTGAGGCACTGTGATTTGCCGAAATTACTCGAAACATAAATAATCATCAGTTATAACGGCTGAAAAAACGACTGTTGTTTACATGTGAAAAACAATTGTGAAACATTATGATCTAGACGGATGGTGTTTTGGGTTTTTGGGGCTTTTTAGTTCTTAATTTTTTTCTATATTGCGCCTTTTATGGCGACACCGACGCGCTTTTTATGAGTCTTTGAACATAAACGGCTTATACTCTCCCCGTTTGAAATCTTTTTTTTCTGTCGAAATAGTTTCGAACGTGCACATTTTACAAAAAACAGCAAAAACTTAACACTGCTACTTTTAAAAATTACATTATAAAGCTCATTTTTTTGATGACCCTCTCATCAGGTAGCCTACGAAAAACGAAAATGCGCCACAGTACTTTTTAAGCTAATCAATAATCTCACCATAATGGTAATTAAAACTCAGCGTTAGATAATGAAAACGATAAAAATTTGCAGATTGCTGGAGAGGTATAAGTAGTGCAGCACAAAAGGAGGAGTCTCGTTGATGCTTTTGTATACGCTCTTACGTATAGGAGACAGTGTAGTAACGCCGTTTTGTCGTATATTGAGCTTTTAATGTGCACTTTGGAGCGGTTAGCAGTTGAATATTGAGCGGGAAATGATTATTTCAATTCTAAAATTGACTAAAAAAGGCGCTGTTGAACAAGAACGTGTAAATAAAGACGCGGCGATTCCAGATTCAATTGGGCAAAAGTTGCTTCAAAAACTTCAATGCAGCAATCTAATTTATCTTGAAAGAGGGAAAGTTAACACTGACACTGCGGAGAGGCTGCATTTAGCCATCCGTGCAATAGAATTAGGAGCCGACATAGAGCGCGTGAGCGGGGTTTTAGATTGGAAAGAATTTGAAGCCTTAACAGGTATTGCTCTAACGCGAAGCGGCTATGAAGTGTGTAAGAACGTTCGGTTCCAAAACGTCGCCCGAAGATGGGAAATTGACGTAGTCGGATGCAAAGAACCTTTTGTAATATGTGTCGAGTGTAAACGCTGGCGTTATGGACTTGCACCAGCAAAGTTAGAAAAAATTGTTGACAATCAAATAGATCGTGTTCACGCATTAGCTGATGTCCTGCCTGAAGGCGTGCGTAACTTGCCTGTTGCTCGTTGGGAGCACGCAAAATTTTTTCCAGTTGTTTTATCGCTTATTCCAAGCCGTTTTAAATTTTGGAATAACGTTCCAGTTGTGCCGGTGCTACAGTTTCAAGACTTCATAAATCAAATGCCGCTGTATGCCTCGTCTTTGAAGTTTTTTAGCAGGCGATTCCAAAAACTATGACATAAAGTTAAGCAGCGGTTTCTTTGCAAATTTTACAGCTTCTCCGAAATTTCTACCCACATCGTCTAGTTCATGGGCGTCTGAGCCAAAAACTATTGGAACATTGTGGCTGTGTAATATTTTCAAAAAGTGTTCACTGGGGTAAATTTCATGGCATGGCCTTCTTAATCCGCTGGTGTTAATTTCGGTACAAACAT
>JBNVCD010000105.1:0-5788 GCA_050410875.1 Bathyarchaeia archaeon
TCAGACCTTTCTGAGTTCATTGTCCCTGTCACACGCCAGTATAGCCGTACCTTCAATGCCTGCAGTTTTAGTCAAAATCAGTTTATCTTTTGGTTTTGCCCCAGCCGCCGTCACAAACTTGCCCTTTTCAGTTACTCCCATAGCGCACCCCACCACAACAGGGTGCTCCAACTGAGGTGTAGATTCACAGTGCCCCCCCACAATAGCCATACCCAGATCTTTAGCAGCTTGGCTCATTTGAGAACTGATTACTTCAACCATTTCTCTGTCTGCCCCCTCCGGCAGCAAGAGACAGGAAAAGAGGAACGCAGGTTCTACCCCAAACGTTGCAACGTCATTAGCATTTACGTTGACTGCAAGGTAACCAATGCGCTCCACAGCTCCAGTGATGGGATCCATAGAAACAATTAAAGACTTGTTGCCCACCTCTATGACGGCGCCGTCTACACCTGCAGCAGGTCCCAACGCCACTTCTTTGCGTGCAGCACCCAAATTTTTGAAGACCACTTCTCTGAGTATGTCTATAGGAATTTTTCCAGGAGGCAAACGCTTCATGAATAAGCCTCAACTACAGTGGCATCTGCCTAAATTTTAATTTGTGGGAAAACTCTCCGTACTGCAGCCACAACAGGAACCGCTATGACTAAACCAGCAGACATCTGCACTAGGTTAAACGGAACCTCTGCAAGGGCAGCGGCAAACGGGTAGCCTAACACCGCCTGCTCATAGACAAAGTAGCCTAAAACCATCTCTAAACCGCCCACTCCTATGGCGATTGCCGCGCTGAGACTGTGGTTTAACCTTTTACGCAGCCGCTGATGCAAAACGCCCACGACGGCGCCCTCAACGCCTTTTATGATCAGGGTGCCTGGCGCAAACTGGGCGTAACCCAAAATGGCGTCTGCACTCATGGCGCCTACGCCGCCTGCAAGGCCTCCTGTTAACGGTCCAAAAGTGAGTGCCGCTATGTAAATTATGGTTTCGCCTAGGTTAAAGTAGCCGCTTGTGGCGGGTATGCTTATGACGAACATGTAGGTGGCGACGAATACCAGCGCAGCGAAAACAATCGAAGCTGCTATGGCAAGGGTTCTTGGCTGTTTTTGCTGTTTTGTCAACATGCTTCACCCGCTGACGCAGTTGCAGATTTAGTATAGTTATAACTATACTATTAAAGTTGGCGGTCACAAAAGAAACTTCAAGTTTTCAATAGCCTCTAAAGCTTTTTTGCCCTGCTCAGTTATCCTGAAGAATTTTTTACCTGCTTTTTCATAGCTTACAATTAATCCCTTGCCCGCCAACTCGTTAAGATGCTGATAAACAGCTGCCCGCGTAATAATTTTCCCCAGCTGCTTCCACAAGTCATATCCATAAGCGTCTTTTTCATTTAAAGCACAGAGAATCTTTTCCTTAGTGCTTATCTCTAAGCCTAAGCCTGCTGTTTTTTGTTTTTTGGTTAACGCCTGCAGCACGTCTGTAGCTTTCAACCCGCTCCCCGTAATAAGACAGGTCACCACGTTGTCGCTAGTCAACCTCTTTTGGTCTGCAAGCTTTTTAAGAGCTGCCACAGTTGCTGAACTGGCGGGCTCTGCAAACACGCCTTCAAATTTGGCAAGTTGAAGCTCTGCCGTAAGAATTTCTGAGTCAGAAACAGTTACTGCAAATCCCCGCGATTCATTTATTGCTTTTGAAGCTAGCTCAACTTGGAGGGGTTCGCTGACGAGAACGGCAAGCGCCCTCGTGGATGGACTGCAACCATTCGGTAGCGCAGCTTTAGTTTTGTTGAGTTCGCCAACTATGGGCGCGCAGCCTTCTGGTTGAACCCCCACAAACTTCGGCAACGTGTCAGTCAACCCCAGTTTTTTGAGTTCTTTGAAGCCCTTCCAGAGAGAATAAATCGTGCCACCGCTGCCCATGGGGACCAGAACCCATTCTGGTACACCTTGCTGCTCGCAAATTTCGTAGGCGATTGTCTTCTGCGCTTCAACCACTAACGGGTTAAGTTCCGCAGTTGCCTGATACCACCCTGACTCTTTAGCTAAAACGTTAGCTTTACGTATTGACTCATCTACAATAGAGCCGTATTCTCTGATTACGGCGTCGTAAGCAAGCATCTGAGCTAACTTGCCCACGTCAACAACTTTTGGCACCACAACGTGGCAAATTAACCCCGCCTTAGCGCAGTACGCAGCCAACGACGCCCCCATGTTGCCGTTGGTAGCGCAAACCAGCGCCTTATAACCAGAGCACAGAGCGTCAGAAGTCAACAGCGCAGCCGCCCGGTCGCGGTATGAATGTGTAGGATTGCGCGTTTCATCTTTCAAATAAAGCTCTTTCAGACCCACAGCTCTAGCAAGCCTTTCAGCTTTGAGCAGGGGCGTTCCGCCTTCACCTAGACTTACCGTTTGCCTGACAGGCGGAAGCAGTTGCCGGTATCTCCAGAAGCTCAAAGCGCCTGAAAAGCCAGTTTTGCCAACAGGTGCACAATCTGCAGTGTATTCCAGTATGCCCCCGCATTTTTCGCAGTTACTCTTTAACGGGTACGTCGAAAACTGAGAGTCACAGCGGACGCACTGAAGCATACCTTTTACCACTCCAATCCACTGTGTAGTTAAACCTATAAAGCATAGGGTCTGCCGCCAGAGCGTTTGCAGCAAAACACTTTTCAGAGGTTAATTTTTTCCGTTCCCGCGAACACGGCAATAGCGGCTTGTTTTGCTGGAAAAGTTTATGTTTAACCGCGAAACTTTACTTCCACGATTTGTTGGCGGACCACAGAGTCCGATGGAATGTGGCCTTAGGGCTGAACCGTAAAACAGCAAACACAATTAGGTAAGGAGAAAAAAATACATGGCATACAAGTACATCGCCGAAGAATGGGCGAAACCTGAAAAAAGCTTCGTTGACGAACTTATGCGCCAACGTCTAGTTCAATGGCGCAAAGAGCCAACGGTAAACCGTATAGAAAAACCCACACGACTTGACCGCGCAAGAAAACTAGGCTACAAAGCCAAGCAAGGCTTTGTCATTGCACGCGTGAGCGTTCGTCGAGGTAACTTGAGAAAGTTGCGTCCACGAGCGGGGCGCAGACCCAAGCGTATGGGTGTCAAAAAATTTAAACCTGCAAAAAGCCTCAAGCTTATCGCGGAGGAACGTGCGCAGCGCAAGTTTCCAAACCTAGAAGTTTTGAACAGTTACTGGGTTGGCGAAGATGGGCGACACAAATGGTTCGAAGTCATCTTAGTGGATCCAAACCACCCAGTTATTAAGTCAGACAAAAACATCAACTGGATAGCCGAGAAGCAGCATACAAAACGTGTCAAACGCGGTTTAACCAGCGCAGGCAAAAACGTTAGAGGTTTACACCATCGAGGTGTAGGCTCAGAAAAAGCTCGCCCAAGCCGCAGATACGGCAACAAAGGAGTGCACCAGTGATATGCACCACATAACCCCCATTATCTTTAACCAGGCAGGTAAAAAGCGCCGGGGCAGAGGCTTCAGCCCCAACGAGCTCAAAGAAGCAGGTTTGAGCGCAGCAGACGCTAAAAAACTCGGCGTCCGCATAGACCGCAAACGCAAAACAGCCCACGAAGAAAACATCAAAACCCTCATGGCGCACGCTGAAAAAGCCAAAACCGACGCAAAACCTAACTCTGCTGCAGTGGCAACCAAGAAAAAACCTAAAAACTAAAACCGCCATTAATCAATGTGCGGTGTCCCTTTGCCTTCTCCTAAATATTCCATAGCTTACATAACTGTAACCGCTTTTTCCCACGCCACTGAAGACCCTGAAAAAGTCCAAACCGCCATAAAAAACACGTTGCCCGAAGTTTTAACCCAAGATTTAGTGTTTACAAAAAACGCGGTTACAGGACACCACGGTAACCCCATAATTTTTTATGAAACAAAACTTGTCGACAAAAAACTGCTCCCGATGGTTCTTGAAAAAATCGCGCAAGCCCTCAGTCCACTTGACAAAGAAACCCTCAACGACGAGTTGAAACTACACATCGAAAAACACAACCTTTACCTTAGATTCAACAAGCAAAACGCCTACTTAGGCACCTTGCAACTCGCCACCAACGACCCTATCCACTTCAAAATCCACTTCAAAAACAAAGCCCCACCAGAAATCATGGAGCTCTGCAAGCAAATAGGGCTGCTGCCATGAAGCGAACTTTTGTAGACTTGCATCTGCGCCCAAACCCCAAAGACTCAGATGCAACCCTGCAACTCATCAAGAAAACCGCCGCTTTAGGCTATAAAGTGGTTGCAGCGCCAACTGATCCACAAACTTCTGCTGGTGAACTCCAGAAGCTACGGCATGCCTGCAAAGACGCCGGGTTAGATTTCGCCTCAAGAGTTGATTTGCACCCCAAAACCCCAAATGAACTGCTTAGCCTACTGCGGCGATGTAGACGCAAATTCGAAGTTATATGTGTCCTCTGCGAGAACAAAGAAGTCGCCCGGCAAGCAGCCAAAGACCGGCGAGTTGACCTGCTCAACTTCCCCCAAATTGACTACCGTGAAAGGTTTTTTGACGCCGCCGAAGCTGAACTTGCCAGCAGCGGACTTGCCGCCTTGGAATTTGACGCTAAACCACTACTTTTGCTGGAGGGACCTGCAAGAGTACGTTTACTTGCATGTTTAAGACGGGAAGTTCAAGTCGCCCGAGCATTCCACGTGCCCATCGTGGTTTCCAGCGGCGTCTCAGACGCTATGCTCTTGCGAAAGCCCAGAGAAATGGCTGTGCTGTTTTCCCTTGTCGACTTAGTTGGTGCTTACGCCTTGGACGCTGTTTCCTGCAACCCGCTATCCATGGTCAAACGGAATAGGCAAAAACTCTCCAGCAAGTTTGTAGCGCCAGGCATAAAAGTGGTTAAAAAGGGGATAGACTGTGAAGAGAGTTAAACGTCGCTATTTAGCCCTGCAGATAGATTCGGAATACGTACCCAGCCAAAAAGAGTTTCTGGATGCTGTCTGGGGAGCACTTGCTAAGTTGTATGGAGAATTCGGTGCAAGCTTAACCAGTTTAGCCCTCATTGACTACAACATGGAAAACAAAGAGGCGGTGCTGCGTGTCAATTTGGCGACTGTGGATCAGGTGCGGGCTACTTTAGCTTCAATCACTACTATCGCAGGAAAAGCGGCAGCCGTACATGTTTTGGCTGCTTCAGGCACAATTAAAGCATTAAAGACTAAGGCTTTCCCGCCAATTCCCGCCACTTGAGATTTTCTCTTGCAACAAAGGAGGAAAAAAAGTGAAAACAACACAAGTACAAGTCTTTCAATTCCCGCTACTTGGGATTTTCTCTTGCAACGGATACACAGCTTGAACCGTCGGAAATATCCAGTTTTTCTTTCAATTCCCGCTACTTGGGATTTTCTCTTGCAACGGAGAGGTGATGCTCTGTGGCGAGTTTGCTGATCCTCTCTTTCAATTCCCGCTACTTGGGATTTTCTCTTGCAACACCCAACATTTTACACTTGGAGAGACATTAGCCATGTCCGCCTTTCAATTCCCGCTACTTGGGATTTTCTCTTGCAACTAGTTAAACGTGCGTGGGTCACGAAGGGGACTCTAGCATCTTTCAATTCCCGCTACTTGGGATTTTCTCTTGCAACAACTTGATGGTTACCGCGCCGCGGTAGCCATCACTCATCTTTCAATTCCCGCTACTTGGGATTTTCTCTTGCAACGAGGGACTGAATGCGAGAGTCCCTTTTGTGTCACACAACCTTTCAATTCCCGCTACTTGGGATTTTCTCTTGCAACCAACGTTTGTCAAAC
>JBNVCD010000106.1:0-4320 GCA_050410875.1 Bathyarchaeia archaeon
ACAAGGACTCATCGAAGAAAGAACCATCGGAAAAAGCCGAATAGTCTACGCAAACACCCAAAAAGGCATCACCGTCCTTAAGTACTTCCGAGAGTTAAGCACAGCGCTTCCAATAGTTGAAGAAAAAGGCAAAATCCAAAACTTCCCCTATTAAACCAAGGTTTAACTTTTAAATTCGCCAGAGCATCAGCCAGCTCTCCCGTCTCAACAGCGTCACTGTAAAAAACACATTAAAAAGTATGAGGCAGCTGAATCTTCGGAATGAGACGTTAAAAAGAAGGCTTATGGCAGCAAGCTGGAAGTTACAGTTTACAATCAAGCTTTTGGCTGATACGTTGACGATTAAGCTCAACTTTTTTGGCAACATCTGAAAACAGGTTGCCTCCATGCGTGTCGAGTGCAACCACCAGAGGACCAAACTTGTCTACTTCAAACTGCCACATAGCTTCTGGTTCACCTAAATCTAACCAGTGTACACTTAAAACCCGTTTAACAGTTTGAGCAGCTAAAACTGCAGCGCCACCTGTAAAAACACAGTAAACTGCGCCAAACTTCGCCAAAGCTTCAGCTGTAAGTTGACCCATACCTCCTTTGCCTATGACCATGCGCACTTTTGAGCCTTCTATGAATTGAGCTTCAACGCTCTCCATACGGGTACTCGTGGTTGGCCCAGCCGCCACCACAACCCACTGATCAGCATCCTTTTTCACCACAGGCCCACAATGAAAAACAGCCAACCCTTCCAAGTTTACAGGCAACTTTTTCTTATCTTTAAAAAACTCCAAAGCCCTACGGTGCGCTTGGTCTCTTGCGGTTACAACTACTCCTGAAAGATAAACCACATCATACGCTTTGAGTTCTCGAATCTGCGCCTCTGAAAGAGGAGTCTTCAACTTATATGTTGTCAAACGTTTTCACCGACGCTGTTTGTATGGGTCAAATACTTAACGGAGCCGTCAACTTCGATTCTTGCAGAAGCACGCCGTGCAGCCCAACAGTTAAACATAACCGCCACAGGAAACGACGCAGGATGCCTAAACGCATAATCAACGTGCACGCCCAGCACCGTAGTTTTTCCTCCTACACCCATAGGACCAATACCGGTCATGTTAGCCGCCTCCAAGAGCTCCCGCTCCAAACAGGCAAGATCTGCATCCCCGTTAGGCTCATCCAGAGGCTTGAGCAAGGCTCTTTTAGCTAAACTCATTGCCAACTCTGCGCTACCTCCAAAGCCTATGCCTAAAATTGTAGGTGGACAAGGCTGCGCCCCAGCGCGAATTACGGTGTCAACCACAAACCGCTTCAACGCAGATAAGCCCTCAGCAGGATGCAGCATACCCAGCGCTGAAAAATTCTCTGAACCCCCGCCTTTTGCCAGAACTGTCAACTCTAAGGTTTTGCCCGGAACCAGTTCCCAGTGGATCTCAGGTAAACCCCTGCCGGTGTTGTCCCCACTATTTTTCTGCGTAAAAGGGTGAACAGCGTTAGGTCTAAGAGGCACTTCCACAGTGGCTCTCCGGACAGCCTGGGTTAAAGCGTTTTCCACACAGGCTAAGCCCTCAAAATCTACGCCCGCCTTGACAAAAAACACCAGCGTCCCCGTATCTTGACAAACTGGAACTTTCTGTTTTTCGGCCAAGGCAACATTATCCAAAATCGCCTGCAGCTGCATTCGCGCTAGTTCACCAGTTTCCTCAGCGCAAGCCCGCTGCAAAGCAACTTTCACATCCGCAGGCAAAAAAATAACTGCTTGTCGCACAAGCTCAAAAGCTACGTCCGCCACATCTTTTTCTGCCTGCCGCAACATCAAACCTCCACATCAAGCAATTTTCATATACAAATACGGTACTTATACCTTTTAGCAAGGTACAATCACTTTAACCTACCTCTCTACGGAACAGCACAGCACAATCTTCGCGCGTTTTAAATAGCTCTTAACTCCATTTAACCCACAACTGCAACTCAAAATAAAGGGAACACCATGAGCGAAGATTCAATTAACCCAGAGGAAGACCAAATGGGCGAAGAGAGTACAGAAAAAGAAGCATCGCCCAAAAAGCCAAAGTACGCTTTCATAGAAGACCTGCCAGGAGTTGGTCCTGCCACATCACAGAAACTACGAGATTTGGGATATCACACAGTCGAATCGTTGGCTATGGCTACGGCACGTGAACTGGAGCCTGTGGGAGTCAGCGAAAAAAAGGCTTTCCAAATTATAGAAGCGGCGCGTTCAGCCATCGGCGTCAACTTCATACGTGCAGACGAACTCTACAGGATGCGCCAAACAGTTCAACGTTTAACAACGGGCAGCAAAGCAGTAGACAGGATGATTAACGGCGGGTTAGAAACACAAACCATAACTGAATTCTACGGTGAATACGGCAGTGGAAAAAGCCAGTTCTGCCATCAACTCTGCGTAAACGTGCAGCTTCCACCTGAACGTGGGGGACTAAACGGCGGTGCACTCTACGTGGACACAGAAAACACGTTTAGGCTAGAACGAATTGTGCAGATGGCTAAACACTTGGGGCTTGACCCTGAACAGGTAGTAAAAAACATAATTTACGCTGAAGCATACACTTCAGACCACCAGATGTTTCTTTTAGAAAACGCCGACGAAATAATCAAAGCAAACAACATCAAACTAATTGTTATAGACTCTCTGACCGCTCACTTCAGAAGCGAATACATAGGACGCGAAATGCTGGCTACACGCCAACAAAAACTAAACAAGCACATGCACAAACTCATCGCGCTTGCAAGAGCTTTCAACACGGTAGCAGTAGTAACCAATCAGGTTATGGCAAAACCTGACCAATTCTTCGGCGACGCCACCCACCCCATCGGCGGCCACATCGTTGGACACACAAGCCACACCCGCATCTACCTCAGACGTGCATCTCACGGGCAAGTCCGCATTGCACGGCTAGTTTCAAGCCCGTATTTGCCTGAAGGGGAGGAAATACTTAAAGTAACAGAAAACGGAATAGAAGACGTAACTGAAGAGGAGAAAGCAGCAAAAAGCCGCGGTCGATAAAAATGCCCGTGTCGCAAGCGCTAGTAAGCCGATATTTCCAGCTCATCGCCAACCGCCAATTCACGGAAGGCGAACGCGAACTGGAGAATATAAAGCAAACAATGCCCAAAACTGAGTGGAACAGAGGTTACTTCAGAGCCCTCTACGGAATATACCTTGCCCAGAAGAACAACGACAGTTACGCCTTCTTTTCCAAAATAGACCTATCTGACAAAACCGCCCTGCATGCTTATCGAAGAGAGTTTTTAGACCACACAAGAAACAGCCTACACGGAGATTTTGATCGCGGCTACTTCTCAGCTTGGGCTGACTGCATGCGTGTCCTCGCACGACTCGAAATTTCAGCACCACAAAGCACCAACCCGCCAGCCACATCTGCTGAAAAAACACAGCTGGAAACGCTGAAGACTGACAAAAGCCAAGCTACAATAGCCAATTTCCTAAAAGAAAAGCTAGATAACGCTGAAAAAGAATAAACAGGCAGCTTCTATCGTCACGCTGCAGGCAGCGGTCCAATTATTACACTTAAAGTTAGGATCATAACGAATAGCCAAGTGAAGAAGTAGATGAATATACCCATGCTCATAATTTTTGAGGGCTTCTCCACCTTTGTCAAGTATTTAGCTTTTAACAAGTAAAACGAAACTAAGTAGATAAGCAAGGCAATGGTTATGCTGTTGAGTAGAGTGTTAAGTTCAGTTATTTGAGCTAAAACTGAATTCCCCGTGACGCCTTGAGCTATAACGGGCAGCATAGCGCTTATGAAACCTGCAACGCCACCTAAGAGGACTCTGAGCCAATAGATTTTTACGAGTATGTCCAAGATTCTTCTAACCTGTTATGGTATATTTTGGGCTTACATTTAAAAAGTTGCCTACTACATTAAACTTTCTCCGCTTGTCTGCGGCAAACACAATTAAAATTATCAAAAATCGTCTAAGCTTCTCGTTGGCTGCTCGTTGCTAAATATTGCTTTTAGATAAGCCTAAAAGTCACACATCAAACTAAAGAGGTAAGCATATTTCACTTTTTTGAAAAACGTAGAAGCAACCTCTGCATTTGTCAAAGGTTAGTATTTAGTTGATACAAAGACGGTGCCGAGCTTATTTATAGGCTTAAGTTTATTATTAAGCACGTCAGGTGAAGGCGTTGGTCAAAAAAGAATTCAGTAGCTTTGATGTTGCCGCTGTTTTGTTAGAGTTGAAGGAGGAAATTTTGGATTCAAGAGTTAACAACATTTACCAGACAGACACCAAAACCTTCACTTTAAAGCTACACAAAAT
>JBNVCD010000106.1:4330-5777 GCA_050410875.1 Bathyarchaeia archaeon
TGACAAGCCACCGATCCGTTTAGTAATTGAAGCTGGGCGTAGGCTTCACCTGACAAGTTACACTGTGGAAAACCCAAGTAACCCTCCAGCGTTTTGTATGGCGCTACGCAAGTACCTGCGGGGGGCATGGCTTGTAAACGTTGAGCAACACGAGTTTGAACGTGTAGTGTCTTTTTCGTTTAAAACGCATGAAGGCGTAATGAAGCTAGTGGTGGAGCTTTTCGGCGAGGGCAACGTAATTTTAGTCAACGAAAAAGGCGAAATTCTGCAAGCTATGGTTTACAAGCGAATGCGTGACCGCAACATTCTCCGCGGCGCAGTTTTTGAGTTACCGCCAGCCAGCGGGAAAAACCCCTTTAAAATCAATGAGAAAGAATTATCGGAAGCCATCAGAAAGTCCGGCAGTATTGAGGTTGTAAGGACGCTAGCACGGTTTTTAGGAGTTGGAGGCACTTACGCAGAAGAACTGCTGCTTAGAGCTGGAGTAGACAAACAAAAATCAGGTAACTTATTAACTGAAGGTGAAGTCAAAGCGGTTTTTGATGCATTGCAGAGTTTACTTTCGCCCATTTTACTGAGGAAACTGGATCCCTGCATAGTCCTTGACAAAGAAGACGACTTTTTGGATGTTGTGCCCTTCAAACTAAAACGCTACGAAGACGCCAACGTTAAGTCGTTTCCAACTTTTCAGGTGGCACTTGACGAGTTTTACGTGAAAACAATCACTGTTGAAAAAGCGAGAGCACAAGTCCAAACCGCTGACCTTAAACGGGAGGAAGAAAAATTAAAGCGGATAATAGCGGAGCAACAGCAGATAGTGGCTGAATGTGAAAAAAGCGCTGATGCCGAGAAGAAAATAGGCGATGTCATTTACGCCCACGCTAGAGAACTCCAAACGTTGCTAGATATTTTTTCTAAAGCGAAACTAGAAAACAAAGATTGGAACGCGGCTACCGCCAAGATACTGCCAGAAAAACGTGCTGGAAAAGCGCCTTTTGTTTTTTTCGATTCCTTCGACTCGCGGAACCTTGCCGTCAACGTTGCCGTTGACGACTTGAAGTTTAGCTTGAGCCTGCGTAAAACGCTGTTTGAAAACGCCGCAGAGTTTTACGAGCGCGGAAAAAAGGCAAAGCAGAAAGGCGCTGGAGCGCTCGCAGCGTTAACGCAGTCGAAAAAGCAGTTAACCGAGATACAGGCAGGGTTGAGTGAAGCGGAGCGACTAAAAAACCTCAAGCCCACAGAAGCTTTAGAGGCACTCAGTAAACGCCGCGTGGAAAGCAAAGAATGGTACGAAAAATTCCGCTGGTTCAAATCTTCAGAAGACTTCTTGGTGGTTGCGGGCAAAGATGTCGTCAGCAACGAGGTGCTCATAAAGAAGTACACAGCTCCTCACGACATAGTTTTCCATGCGGAAATTGTAGGTTCACCATTTGTTGTTATCAAAACA
>JBNVCD010000107.1:0-5760 GCA_050410875.1 Bathyarchaeia archaeon
GTCACACTCACATAACCCCCAAAAGCAAAATAGGTACACTTACCATGAAACTTACGCTCATACCACTCATCAAAATTCGCTATATTACGCTGCTTAACCACCCGCGCAAAATGCGGACAATGCACATGAATCTCAAACTTACCCTCATACTTAACCGTCAAATCCCAAATATGATTCAACACCCACTCATACTGCTCAGGCGAAGGCGCCAACTGCATAGTCTCCTTAGCCCTCCCACTAGGCACCAAATGATTAAACCAAACAAAATTAGCACCATACTTATCAGCCAACTCACACACATGATCCAAATGCCTATAATTCACAGCAGTTATAGCACACGCTAAACCATTAAGAATTTTACCCGCAGACAACTTCTCTATCGCAGCCACAGCCTTCCTGTAAGAACCCCTCCCACGCAGTTGATCATTCACCTCTTCAGGCCCATCAATACTCACACTAGTCCAAACCTGATTCTTAACCAAATTATCATAAATAGACCCATCAACAAACACCCCATTCGTCAACAAACAAACATTAAGCCCCTTACCCTTCGCATAACCCACAATCTCAAAAATATCCGACCGCGTCAACGGCTCACCACCCTTTATACCAAACCAGCGCACCCCAAACTTGTGCACCTCATCAACAAGACGAAAAGCCTCCGCAGTCGTCAATTCACGAGGCGCCTTAGCCCCACTCGCATCCACATTACAATAGATACAACGGGCATTACAAGCCCCAGTAGCCCTCCAAGAAGTCATAAGCAAAGGACCTTTATCAGCCAAAGAACCCCTACGCTCCTAAACCTACACCGACTACCAATTAGACGTCAGACTAAAAAAGATTTTGCGCAACCCACCCCCATTTCAAGAAAAAAACCACCACTCCACAACTCACAAACTGCAGAGGCAACTTGGGAAAGGTTTATAGTGAAATCCAAAGTTATCAACATACAAGAGAGAAAACAAAAAAAATAATAACCGAATATCCCTTCCCGCTACCACCAACCTATTGAGGATAAAAAATGAAAACCACCCTTCAACTCACAATCGCAACAATTATTCTGTTAGCTGCAATTTCAAGCCCCACTTTACTCTCTAGCCTTGCACAAAACACAGCAGCAACAGCCAACAACTACCTCCTACAGTACGAATGGCCCCAACTGCAAGGTGACCCCTCATTCACCAGATTCTCAACAGGACCCGCACCAGACGCACCCGACATCATGTGGAAAACCAACATAACAGGCATACAAAGCTACCTCTCAGCATTCAACGGCAAAATCTACGCCACCACACATACATCAGTCTTCGCCATCGACGAAAAAACAGGCGACATACTCTGGGAATCACACATACGCAACCCCGGCTCTTGGCCCGCAGTCTACAAAATCGACGACGCACACATGATAATAGGCGACAGCTGCATCAACCCAGAAACAGGCAGACACATCTGGAGCAGCGAAACCTTCTCAGCCACAGCATCCCCACTCTTCACAAACAACGTCTACAGCCCCCAAGAAAAAATGTTCTACATCAAAGCCGCCTCATACATCCAAGCATGGAACTTCTCCAACCCCGACCAACCCCCAACCTTAGCCTGGGAAACATACGTCTCAGGCAGCGGCCTAGTCGGCTCAGGAATACAATACGGCGACGGCAAACTTTTCCCCGGCTCCTTTGAATCACACCAAGTAGCCCTAGACGCCAAAACAGGCGCAGTACTCTGGGACACAAACACCAAAGGCCCCATGCTCTTCTCAGGCAGCTACGCCGACGGCAAATTCTTCCGCGGAGGCACCCACGACAACACCCTCTACGCCTTCGACGCAGCCACAGGCGAAATCCTCTGGACCTTCAACCCAGGCACCGAAAACGGCTACTTCTGCAGCGGCACAGCCGTCGCCTACGGCATGGTCTACGCCCTAAACAAAGACGGCCACCTCTACGCAGTAGACACACAAACAGGCGAACTCATCTGGGCATACAAAGGCCCAGGCACCCTCATGTTCCCAGGCAGCCCCACAGTCGCAGACGGCAAAGTCTACGCCACCACCGGCCAAGCCGCATCCTACGGAGAAGAATACGGCGCATCCGAATTCGCCTGCCTCGACGCCTACTCAGGCCAAGTCCTCTGGAAACTACCCATAGAAGCATTCGCACCCAGAGAATCCGTAGCCATCGCATACGGCAACCTGTACCTCATACCCGCAAACGTAACAGAAGCAGTCGACACCATATCAGGAGCCGAATACTCCACCATCAACCAAGTGTGGGCCATAGGCACAACCGCATGGCCCATGTGGCGCCACGACCCCGCCCACTCCGCCACAGGACAATCTGGCCCCACAAACCTAGTGCTAAGATGGAAATTCACAACCGCCGGTTCAGTAGTTTCTTCCCCCAGCATAGCAAACAACATAGCCTACTTCGGCTCAATGGACAAAAACCTCTACGCCGTCAACGCCCAACACGGCAATTTAATCTGGAAATTCCCAACTCAAGCACCAATCCTCTCGTCACCTGCAGTGGTTGACGACAAAGTTTATACGGGAACCGACGACGGCAACATATACTGCCTAAACGCCTACAACGGAAGCCTAATCTGGAAAACCTACGCCGGCGGCATCACCCCCGCGAACTTCGCAGCCGCCGTCATCCTCAGATCATCCCCCGCAGTCGTAAACAACAAAGTTTACGTGGGCGCCCTAGACTTCAACCTCTACTGCTTCAACGCCGCCACAGGAGACATTATTTGGAAGTACAAAACAAACGGCTACATAACCTCATCCCCAGCAGTGGCAGACGACGCCGTCTACATAACCGCTCAAGAACCCGCCTGCGGCGTCCTCTACAAATTAAACGCGCAAAACGGCCTCTTAATCTGGAAAAAAACACTGCCCTACAACATCGGCTTTATGGGTGGAACCGACCTACACTCTTCCCCAGCAGTGGCAGACGGCAAAGTTTTCGTAGGCACCAACGCAGGAACATATTACGCAGTAGACGCCGAAACCGGTAACACCCTTTGGACCTACAGCAACGTCGCCTCAGAAGAATTCATCTTGTGCTCTCCAATCTACAACAGTGGCAAAGTATTTTTAGTCGACAAATTCTCCATAGTCTGCGCCAACGCCACAAACGGCAACCTCCTCTGGAAAACCTTCCTAGGCGACGAACTGTATGTTTCCCCATCGTTTGCTGAAGACAAACTCTACGTCGTAACCGACCAGCGGCACATATTTGTCCTCAACGCCACCAACGGCGAAAAACTCAGCGCATTCACCACACAATCCAACAGCTGGTCCGCCCCAACCATCTACGAGGGCCGCGTCTACGCCGGCAATAACGACTGGAACGTCTACTGCCTAGCCGACTACGCTGCATTAACGAGCAGCATAATTTTAGAACTAACCAACTCTACAGTAGTTTCAGGCGAAGTCACCAAAGGATACGGCAAATTAACCCCTGCAATAGCAAACGCCACAGTAACTTTAACCTTCATCAAGCCAGACGGCAGCGCAAGCAGCACCCAAGTACTCACTGCCCAAAAAGGCGAATTCACCTTCACATTAACACCCAACGAGATAGGCAACTGGGCAATTGTAGCACAATGGCGGTCAGACAAAAGCTACTACGCATCCGCAACCAGCCCCACATTAGTCCTCACCGTCAACCCTGCCGCAACCCCGACAACTTCCCCCTCAGAATCACCTTCACCGACAACCCCATCCAGCAGCACTCCCACCCCCTTCGAGGAACAGCAAGTAGCGGGGATACCTCTGATATACATCTACACCGCGTTAATCGCGTTTCTAATAGTGGTGATAACCGTGGCGGCATACACATACAGAAAAAGACTCCGCCACTAACCTCCCCCTTTCTCAACATGCTTCGTTGGGCTGCAACCAAACAAATAATTAAAAACCCAATTGACCCTCATTCTCCAACAAAAACCTCAACCACCAAAACCACAGCCAACTCAAAAAAAAAACCCAAAGAAGCAAACGTTTTATACCACATTCAAAAACTCATACACGGCACCCCAATGAAAAAACTTCAACTAGCAGTTTTCAACACCCAACCCCCCCTGTTTCTCGGGGGCGTCGAACGCCGCATTCTAGAAACCTCCAAGCGACTACAAAACGAAGTGACAACAACCATTTACAGCGGAACCAAAGCAGGCCTGCACAAAACCACTAAACTCAACGGCACAACCTTAGTTCCCCTCTTTAGCACAGACAAACTGTTCCCCTTAGACAACTGGACCTTCAACCAAACACTCAAACGCAAAGCTGACGCAATCAAAGCCGACGTCTACGAAGTACACACAGCCAGCGGCTACGGCCTCCTCCGCGCTCTCAAGAAAAAAAGCGCGAGAACCGCAACCGTGCATACTATTCACGGTGTACTAGCAGACGAATACGAGCAAGCTACGCTGCGGGGCGGTTTATCTTTAAGGTTCAAACTGGCTAACATGTTCATGGCGCAACTTGCAAAAAGAGAAGAAGAATCCGCAAAAAACGCCAGTTTAATTGTAACCATAAGCGAGTATTCAAAGAAAAAAATTCTTGAACACTACCACGTAGATCCAAGCAAGATACGGCTAGTACCCAACGGGGTGGACACAGACAGGTTCAAACCTGACGGCGACTGCAGCCACATCCGAAGCCGCCTAAACATAGGCGACAGAAAAGTCGTGCTTTCCGTGGGTAGACTCATCCCAAGAAAAGGCTTAAGCTACCTTGTGCAAGCCGCCAAAAAAGTGGTGCAACACCACAAAAACACAATCTTTCTCATAGTCGGCAACGGCCCACTCAAAGGTCATCTGACTAAACAAGTAGAAGCCGAAGGGCTAACCGCTAACTTTACTTTCCTAGGCGACGTCAGCGAAAACGACCTAACCGCCCTTTACCGCTGTGCCGACGTGTTTGCGTTTCCCTCCATTCAAGAAGGCCAAGGCATCGCGTTGCTGGAAGCTCAAGCATCAGCCAAACCCGTTGTGGCATTCAACATAAGCGGCGTTACAGAGGCAGTGCGAGCCGACCAAACAGCGTTTCTGGTGAAGCCCGGCGACAGCAACGAATTTGCTGAAGCAATTTTGAAGCTTTTACTTGACGAAAACTTAAAGTCCAAGATGGGCGCGGCAGGACGCGTATTTGTCTGCAGAGAACTCTCATGGGACACTTGCGCAAAAAAAATGCTCGCGGTTTACCGTGAAGCCGCAGAAAACGCTTAAAAAGCCCTTTTATAGTCTTCTGGCGGCTTTGACGAGCTTGGGCACTTTCATGCGCCACAACAAGTGATTCAGCGCCGTTTTCGCCATGATTTGACTGTAGAAATCCCGTTTGAATGCTTTACGCACAAAGTAGGCTGGCGAGAGAAATTCGTCATAGAATTTGCCCCGTTCTTCGTCGATTTGCTGAGGCGACAAAAGAGGATTCTTAAAGACAGGTGACTGTTCATCAAATTTGTTCCAGTCCGATGAAACCTCCCAGCCTAACTGGTGAAGCAACTCCAACATTTCTGTGCCCGGGTAAGGTATAGCTTGGCAGACGTAGACAAAGTCAGGTTTTGTGCGGCGGATGAACTGGAACGTTTCTCTGAGCATCTGAAGAGTCTCGCCTGGGTAACCTACAACCACGCTTATAGCCACGCTTATGCCGACTTGTTTTGCCAGTTGAATTGCCCACGCGTTCTGCTCGACTGTAGTTCGCTTCTTGACGGCGTCAAGCATTTTTTGGCTACCTGACTCTACGCC
>JBNVCD010000108.1:0-2949 GCA_050410875.1 Bathyarchaeia archaeon
TTAGGGAGCGTCTCCACATGGCGGTTACAGCAAATGGAGCTTTTAAACTTGTTGAAGTTGACAAGGTTGAAGTTTTGAGTTTGGTGGACAACTCTGCTGATTTCCTCTCTACACCATGCAGAAAGGAAGCTCAAACCTTCAGGCAGTGGATAAACAAAAAGTATGGTCAGGAATGGGCAAAAAAGCACTACAAGCTGCCTGTGGCTGAACATGGCTTTTCAATGTTGGTGCGGCTGCTTCGGGGAAAAAAATCCGTCAGCGTTCTGTTTGATACAGGCGTCAGCTCCTATGGAGTGGTGGAAAACGCCAAGCGGATGGGTTTGGACCTGTGTGAAGTTGAGTATGTTGTGCTTTCGCATGGACACTACGACCACGCTGGCGGTCTTCTGGCCGCTCTAAAAGCGATTAACAAGCCAAATATGCCGGTGATTTTGCACGAGGACATGTTCAAAAGCAGAGGGTCAGCTTCTGCTGACGGCAGCGTACGGGCTTACCCAAAGTTTCCTTCAAAAAAGCGCTTGGCAAACAGTAAGATTGTTGAAACGAAAAAGCCGAATTTAATTGCGGAAGGCACGGTGCTGGTGACTGGAGAGATCCCCCGGCAGACAAGCTACGAAAAGGGATTTTTAAATCACAGAGTCTTCGCAGATGGTTCATGGCAGCCTGACCCATGCATTTGGGATGACCGAGCAATAGTTATGCAGGTTAAAAGAAAGGGGCTTGTGGTTTTATCCGGCTGCGCGCATTCAGGAATAATAAACACAGTATCTTATGCTATGCATCTTACAGGGGTAAGTGACGTTTACGCCATAATCGGCGGGTTTCACTTGGCAGGCGCTGAATTTGAAAGCAGAATTCAGCAAACAGTAGAGGACCTCAAAAAAATGGCGCCAAAACTGATTGTGCCTTCTCACTGCGCAGGGTGGAGGGCTGCCTGCACAATTGCCGATGCCCTGAAAGACGCATTTGCATGGAACAGTGTGGGAAACCTCTATACGTTGTAGGCGTGCGCAAGTGAAGAGTTAAATAGCAATGTGAGCTTGGCTACAAACTGTATGGTAAATTGGAGGAAACCCTTTGGAAAGAAAAGGACCCTTATACATTGTGCCTTGGCGTAGCACCTTTGCGTGCCACTATAATTGTGTACACTGCACCTCCGCCTGCAAACCGGCTTTTCCAGACGAAGTGGACACGGAAGGGGCAAAACGGATTGTTGACCAAGCCTACGAGTTTGGGGCAAGCTTTTTTGGGATAACGGGGGGTGAGGCGCTTTTACGCAAAGACCTCTTTGAGGTTATAGCTTACGCCCGAAAAGTGGGGTTGAGCGCCAGCATCATAACGGACGGGCGCTTGCTTGACGAGAAAGCATTTGGAAACGTGGTTAAAAACGAAGTGAAAGTTTCAGTGAGCATCGACGGCGCAGAAGCAACTAACGATTTGGTTCGCGGAAAAGGCGCCTACCGAAGCGCCGTTGCAGCCATTGAGAAGCTTTCACGTGAGAAACTTTTGAACTGCTTGGTTTACACGCTTGCAAACGTAAATGAACAGGTAACGAACGTTACGGAAGCTGATTTTGTTGATGTTTTGGATTTGGCGCAAAATTACGGTGCCCGATGGGTCATATACCACGGCATGATCCCCTACAGCAGAGACGAAGAGAGTTTGAAGGCGGCGCCTTCGCCGCAGCAGTATGAGTGGGCGTGGAACAAACTTTACGATTTGCAAGCTAAGTATAAGGGCAAACCTGAAATCAACGTGTACTATCCGTCGTTTGCTAGGGTAGCTAAACAGAGGGGCATGCCCGACTTTGACAGGTGGTTTAACCACTTCTTTTTAGGCAGATGTTTCTTTGGAAAATTCATGAGCATCGCAGAAAACGGCGACGCCATCCCCTGCAGCTACAACGACGTTTACAGATTTGGCAACGTCAAAACGCAGTCTCTGAGAAGCATCTGGAACAGCATGCAAAACTCAGAGTTTTTCGCTAAAGTCAGAGACAAAAGCAACCTTAAAGGTAAATGCGGCGTATGCGAGTACCGAGACATCTGCGGAGGGTGCAGAACGTCAGCGTACTTCTACACAGGCGACATCTTGGGCTCTGACCCACAATGCGCCTACATACCTAAAGTGCTCCGCAAGCAATAACGCAGCGGTAGAGGGCAAACAAAAAAGAGGCGCTGCAACAGTTATTTTCTGAATTTCGCGGCGCGGTTAGCAATCAACGCTGCCACTGCGCCTGCCGCTACGCCGGCGTCAATGTTCACTACGGCTAGACCTAAAGAGCAAGCTTGAAGCATAGCCATCAAGGCGCTGACGCCTTTTTCGCCAAAGCCGTAGCTGTTAGAGGTGGGGACGGCGATAACAGGGACATCAACAAGGCCGGCTACTACAGACGCAAGCGCGCCTTCTCTGCCGGCGACTACTACGAGGCAGTCGACGTCTTTTGAAACGAACTCTTTGAGGGGAGCCCACAGGCGATGAATCCCCGCAACCCCCACATCATAAGCCGTGAGTACAGTGCAGCCTAGTTCTTCAGCAACTATTTTAGCTTCCTCAGCGACGCCTATGTCAGAGGTTCCAGCGGTTAAAACTCCGATTTTGCCTCCTGACGGCGGAATTGTGGCTCCGCTTTTTTTGATGATCACTATGCGCGCTCTTTCATGCCGCTGAAAGGTAACATTTTCAGGTAACGCCTTTTGGAGGGCAGCTGATTGCTCAGGGGAACACCTGCTTATGATGACTCGGCCACGTGCCTGCAGCATCTTTGATGCTATTTTTGCGAGGTCGCTGTTTGTTTTTCCTTCGGCAAGAATTATCTCAGGGACGTTACTTCTGAACTCGCGGTTCACATCAATTTTTGCGCAGTCGCTAATCTCTTCTAAGGCAAAAAAGCGCAGCAGCCGCTCTGCCTCATCTATGGTTAACTCGTTTTTTGCAGTTTTTTCTAGG
>JBNVCD010000108.1:2959-5753 GCA_050410875.1 Bathyarchaeia archaeon
TGAACATGCCCTAAACGACTCGCGTATTAGACATAAGCATTATATTAGTATATTATCACTTCCTTTTGTGGCACTTATGCTTGCGGGTCAGAGGGATTCTGAAAAAATAGCTGTTGTTGACTGCCAAATGGGCGTTGCAGGCGACATGTTTCTGGGCGCCCTGATAAGTCTTGGAGCTAACGTTAACAAAATCGTCTCCGCCATAAAATCGCTGGAAAATAGCCGCTGCGGCTACACCAACGTTGAGGTCAACATCCGAGAACGCCTAAAGAAGGCGTTCAAAGCAACCCACGTTGAAGTAACCGCAAAAGCGGGCGCGGCAATCAAAGGTCAAGAACTCATAAAGCTGGTGGAAGAAACCGCATGTGCACTGCAGCTTTCCGAAAAAGCCCAGCAGTTCGCCTCAAAAACCATCCGCACCCTTGTCGAAACCGAGATGGAGCTACACGGAGAAAGCACGCTTCAGGTTCACCTCCACGAGTTGGGACAGATAGACACTCCTGCCGAGATAGTGGGCACAGCCACTGCCCTAGATGACTTAGGGTTGTTTGACACAAAAATTTACTCTACGCCTGTCGCCGTCGGCGGGGGAACCTTCAAGTTTTCCCACGGCGTAACCTGTAGCCCTGCACCTGCCACGTTAGCCATTTTCAACTCTAAGAATTTTCCCATAAAAGGCGGACCAGTAGAAGCAGAGTTGGCTACGCCTACAGGCGCTGCAATTCTAGTTAACGTTGTAAACGAAGTTTGCAGTTTTTACCCTGCTATGGTTCCTCTGAAAGTGGGTTACGGCGCAGGAACCAAAGAGTTCACGGAGATGCCTAATGTTCTCCGCATCACCGTAGGTAAACCTTTAAGGGATGTAGAAGTGAAAGAGGAAATTGCGGTTTTAGAGACAAACATAGATGACGTAACGGGCGAAATTGTAGGTTACTCCCTTGAGAAACTTCTGCGGGCAGGCGCTAAAGACGTCAGCATAATACCCATTTTCACGAAGAAGAACCGTCCAGGCCAAATTCTCAGGGTGATAGCTGACAAGTCAGACAGCGACCGACTCACCAAGCTTATGCTGCAGGAGACAGGCAGTCTAGGAGTGAGAATTACCTCATGCGAGAGGCACATCTTTAACCGTGAAATACACGAGATAGATCTGCACTTTAAAGAGTTAAAAGAGAAAGTAAAGGTGAAAGTAGTCAAAGACAGCCAAGGCATGGTTGTGCATGTTAAACCTGAGTACGAAGACCTAAAGCGTCTCGCAGAAAAATTAAACGTGCCTCTGAGGGAGATTGCAGAGGCGGCAACCGCCAAAGCCAGAGAAATTTACCTGAAAAAGTGAGTTGCCATGGACAGTTTAGATGCAAAGTATGAAAGATTAAAGAAAATAATCAGAGAGAAAGGAAAAGGCGGCGTTGTTGTTGCTTTTTCAGGAGGCGTGGACAGTTCAACTTTAGCTGCGGTTACCCATCAAGTGTTAGGAGAAAAAGCCGTTGCCGTCACAGCGAAGTCTCCAACTTACCCTGCGGAAGAATTAGAAGCCGCGGGAAAAGTTGCAGAGGAAATAGGCATAAAATGGCGTACCGTGGAAACAAACGAGTTAAAAAACAAAAATTTCGCTAGAAACCCTGAGAACCGCTGTTACCACTGCAAAAAAGAGCTTTTAACTAAACTTTTAGAGGTTGCCAACGAGTTGGGTTTCACAGCGGTTTTTGAAGGCACAAACTTTAGCGATCTCTCAGACCACCGACCAGGCTTTAAAGCCATAAGAGAGCTGTCGGATGTCTACAGTCCATGGGTTGAGGGTGGATTCACAAAGCAAGAAATCAGAAGCGTAGCCAAAAAACTTGGGCTTTCAGTTGAGGATAAACCGCCACTGGCCTGTTTGGCTTCTCGAATTCCTTATCACCAAAAAATCACTGAAGAAAAACTACGGCGAGTTGAGAAGGCAGAACAAGCAATAAGAGAAGCCACGGGAATTCGTCAGTTGCGAGTGCGAGACCACAACGGCTTGGCTAGAATAGAAGTTGCAAAAGACGAAATGGCAAAGATACTTGACAGCGAGATCATCGAAGGGGTAGCGGCGAAACTGAAAACGCTTGGTTTTAGGTACGTAACCATAGACGCTGAAGGCTACAGGTCAGGAAGCTTGCTATCTGGTAGCAAAAAAAGTGAAAAACCCAAAAGCACGTAGCATTTGCCAGACGCTGCCTGTTTCAGGTTTATTTTTTGCAGAGTATTTAAGCTGAAAACTTAGAGGATGGTGACTTTAACCTCTGAGATTTGCTTGTTTGTCTTTAACGCAGTTATGAAGGCGTTGACTGTTTTGGCGTCTCCTTTTGCCACGATAACTTCGATGCAGTAGCCTTCTTCCACGTGGGTGTGAAGGAAAGTTAGAACCACGTTGTTGTAGCCATGCTGCACTTCAGTTATGTGTCCTGTGTGGGTTCCCCTCTGGTAAACAATTGTTATTGTGGCGGTGATTTTTCCTTGAAGTTCACCTAGTTTTTGGGCTTCAGACAGGTATGCTCTTAGGGCTTGCCTTATGATTTCGGAGCGATTTGCAAAGCCGTGCTCTTTGATGTAATGGTCGGTTTTTTGCAGCAGTGCCTCTGGAATTGAGATGCTCACGATACTCATGTCAACCTTATTAAAAATAGGCAAATCAGAATATAAATTTTTATTAAGAAATTAGCAAAATTTAATAACACATAACTGTTGGATTATAAAGGGAAAAGCACAGATGACAGAGTGGGCACTTGCTCTAATCAGCGTATTAGTCGTCAGCGCTTGCTCCTTA
>JBNVCD010000109.1:0-5731 GCA_050410875.1 Bathyarchaeia archaeon
CAACACCCCAAGAATACGAAAAGAAAGCTGAAGAACGCATAAAAAAAGGCATAATCACCCGCGAAGCCCTCAAAGAAGCAGTCATAGAAGAATACGTGGTAGGCGCCAAATTCAACGCCAACTACTTCTGGTCACCACTAACCGGCGAAATTGACCTGCTGGGCTTTGACAAACGCATCCAAACAGACCTCGACGGCATCTTGGATTTGCCAGCGCAAGAACAACTGGAACTGGATAGACCCACCCAAAACATAGAAATAGGCCACATGGGCGCCACCATGCGGGAAAGTCAACTGGAAAAAATTTTTGAAGCCGCAGAAAAATTTGTGGAAACCTGCAAAAAAGAGTATCCTCCAGGCATGATAGGGCTGTTCGCGCTGCAAGGCGCAATCACAAAAGACTTGGAGTTCTACGTTTTCGACGTAAGCCCCAGAGTGCCAGGCTGCCCCTGCGTGGAGCCTACTTCACCCTACATGAAATACAAATACGGCGTAGAAGTCGGACCGGGCAAACGCGTAGCGATGGAGATCAAACGCGCCATAAAAGAGGAAAGACTCGACGAAGTGGTCACATGATAGAAGCTAAAGACATAGAAAAAATTTTGGCGGCATACGACCAAAAAAAAGTAGCCATAGGCACCTTAGGGTCCCACTCATCCCTGAACATTTTTAAAGGCGCCAAAGAAGAGGGGTTCAGAACCGTCTGCGTCTGCAAAGAAAAAGACGCCATAATGTACAAGAAATTTCCTCTGGTGGACGAGCTCATAATCGTCAAAGACTTCACAGAACTGTTAAACCCGCAACTGCAAGAAAAACTGCGAAAACTCAACACTATTCTGATTCCCCACGGCTCCTTCACAGCTTACTTGAGCACTGAAGAACTACAAAACAGCCTGCTGGTTCCCCTCTTTGGGAACCGCAAACTCCTCGATTGGGAAGCGAACCGCAAAAGCCAAGAGGAATGGCTCCGCCAAGCAGGGTTGAGATTGCCCATGACGTTCAAAACCCCCGAAGACATCGACCGCTTAGTCATAGCAAAACTGCCAGGCGCAAAAGGGGGCAGAGGCTACTTCCTAGCGAACTCGCCTCAAACGTTCTACAAGAAATTCAAAGAAATGGTAAAAAGAGGTTTACTGCAAGAAGACGACGTAGGAAAAGTTCACCTGCAAGAGTACGCATTAGGCGTTAACGTTTACCCCAGCTACTTTTCATCCATCATGAAAGACGACGTAGAACTCTTAGCTATGGATAGACGATACGAATCTGCAGTAGACTCCATAGGCAAAATTCCCGCGAGCCAACAACTAGACATAGACGTTAACCCAACTTACACCGTCGTAGGCAACTTCCCCATTGTACTCCGAGAATCAATACTACCCGAGATTATGCGGATGGGCGACAACGTGCACAAAAAAGCCCGCGAACTGGCGCCGCCAGGCATCATCGGCCCCTTCTGCCTCGAAACCGTCATCACCGACGACTTGAAAATCTTCACATTCGAAATCTCAGCCCGCATCGTAGCCGGAACCAACGTGGGCATCGGCACCTCACCTTACGCTTACCTGCGCTACGGCGAAAACATGTACATGGGCAGACGCATAGCCGTAGAAGTCAAAGACGCCATCAAACAGAAAAGACTACACGAAATAGCTGTCTAAAACATCAGCTTAACGCAGGCAACTGTCTACTATTTTTTCAAAATTTTCACGGCACCCCTGTTGCCGGTAAACTTTCAACGCCGCAACAATTTCGTTTTTGTTTCGCTCACCCACAACGTCACAAATCAACTGCGCAACTTTGCCCCTACCTGAAAAAAGAAAGTTGCATACCGCGGTTACATTAGAGGGTTTACGGCTGTCGCTTGCAGTTTCGAAGTCTACAAGCCAAGGCTTTTTGCTGCAGTCGACTAATATATGCTTAGGGGCGTTGCTTAATTCACCGTGGTCAAGACCCAACACGTCAAGACGCCAACACTGCTCCAGAACTTCACGCAGCACCGCCTGCACTGCAGGTTTCTCTTTTTGGCTTCTCAACCAAACTGGAAGGTGATCTCCCTCGATGAGCTGTGTCAAAAGAAAGTTTCGGCTCGCCCCCACCAACTTTGGCCCAACGCCTACAGCGTTAGCCTTGAAGAGCATACGTGCCTCATGCAGCAGATCAGGGCGTTCAGAATCCACCCTCAGTATTTTCAACGCTACCCTCTGCCCCTCAACGTGTCCAACTACAACTACACCTGCAAAGCCTTTGCCTAAAAGAGGCAGCCGAACACCAAAAGCGCTAGCGCCCCCAGAAAACTCAACTGCTGTTACCCCAAGATCATGGAGCTCTGCAACGCGGTTTGTCAACTCTGCAACGCTGGGTTTTGGGTAGCATATAACAGACGAGTAAGGCGCCTCAGCCAACTTTGCGGTCGGCACAATTAAGGGTTCATGCACACTACGTTGCCTCTACTGTTTGAACAACAGAGTAAAATGTATGTACCTCTTAAAAATAATAAGGGCGCCTATGGCTAACTGCAAGTAAAAGCTGGTTGAACAATAATGCCAAAGTTTAGGCACATCTCCGAAGCACAAAACCTCATGGGCTCAAAAGAGCTTATTCGAAACATAGGAATCATAGCGCACATCGACCATGGAAAAACCACTTTGGCAGATTCGCTTCTGGCAGGTACAGGGTTACTTTCTCCTCAAATGGCGGGCGCTGCCCGCGTTCTGGACTACTTGGAGGAGGAGCAACGCCGGAAAATCACGATAAAAACCGCTAACGTCACCATGCTCTACAAATCAGCAGGCAAATCATACATAATCAACTTGGTAGACACTCCCGGCCACGTGGATTTCACAGGCAAAGTCACAAGGGCACTCAGAGCAATAGACGGCGCAGTCGTCGTAGTCGACGCCGTAGAGGAAATTATGGCTCAGACCGAAGTTGTCACTCGCCAGGCGCTTGAAGAAAGAGTGCGCCCAGTCCTGTTCATCAACAAAGTAGACAGGTTAATCACGGAGCTCCAACTCAACGAGAAAAAAATACAAAAGAAACTCACAAACATAATCGTCAACTTCAACAACCTAATTGAAGTTTACGCGGATAAACCCTTCAAGGCGCAGTGGAAAGTTAACGCTGCAGAAGGCAACGTAGGTTTTGGCTCAGCCTTGCACGGCTGGGGATTCACTTTAGACATAGCACGCCAGAAAAACCTCAGATTCTCAGACGTCATAGCGTTTTACAAAAGCGGAGCTCAAGAAAAACTCCGCAAAGTAATCCCTGTTTACGACGCCGTTTTCCAGATGGTAATAGCCCATGTGCCGAATCCTAAGGCGGCGCAGGCATACCGAATAGAGAAAATCTGGGATGGGCACACCGCATCAAAGGTTGGTCAAGCACTCGTAGAATGCAGCGACCAAGGACCAACAGTTATTTGCGTAATGAATGTTCAAGCTGACGTCAGCAGCGTCGTCGCAACAGGGAGAGTTTTTTCTGGAGTAGCCAAGAAAGGAGACAAAATGCACCTAATAGATGCTCTGTCAGAAACAGAGGTAAAGCAAGTCTACATCAACATGGGCTCCTTTAGAGAAGAAGTCGACAAAGTCTCAGCAGGCAACATCGCCACACTGGCATTGTCTGGCGCCGTGCGCGCAGGAGAAACACTCGTAGACGAGGCGCATAAGGAGGGGATGGTTCCTTTTGAAGAAGTAAACCGAGTCTCTGAAGCGGTAGTAACAGTTGCCGTAGAACCAAAAAACCCCCAGCACATCCCACGCGTACTGGAGGCTCTTGACAGACTTGCAGTTGAAGACTCCGACCTTACAGTTTGCGTAAGTAACGAAACAGGAGAACACTTACTAAGCGGCATCGGCGAACTGCACTTGGAAATCGCCCTAAAACAACTCAAAAACCTCCTCGGCGAAATAGAACTTGTAACCTCTCAGCCGAGAGTCGTTTACCGAGAAAGCGTTTCAGAAAAAGGCATCAAAGCCACAGCTCTAAGCCCAAACAGGCAAAACAAGTTTACAGTGCAAGTGGAACCACTAGCAGAAGAAGCCACGCGCCCAGCAAACTCCACTGAAGACGCAGGAAGCATACTCGCAGTTGATGAACACCGAAACGTCCTGTGGGACGCTACAGGAAAAACAGAGCAAATCCAAGAGGAAATTTTGGAGCCCATTATAGCAGGGTTTGAATTCGCCTGTAGAGCAGGCCCACTCTGCAGCGAACCAGTACGCCACATCAAAGTGAACCTCATCGACTTTGAATTAACCAGCAAACCCGAGCACCTCACCGCTGTGGAGATAATGCATGGCTTTGGCAAAGCTATCTTTGGCTCATTTCTAACCGCAAAACCTGTTTTGCTGGAGCCTGTCTACCGCACAGTAATTTCGGTGCCCACAGAGTTGGCTGGCGAATGCCAAAGAATACTGAGCACCAGAAGAGGAAAAATTGCCTCCTTTGTGAACAAAGGCTTGTTAACCACCATCACAGCGTTTGTGCCGGTTGCAGAGACGTTTGGTTTATCCAGAGAACTGCGGTCTTCAACCTCGGGACACGCGTTTTGGCAAAGCAACCTTGACCGCTGGGAAAAAGTTCCCGAAAAACTTGCCCAAAAAATAATTTCGGAAATACGAAGCAGAAAAGGGTTATCGATGGAAGTGCCGTCTGCAACCAAATTTCTGGAGGAAAAATAAACGCTAAGTCTAGAGAGTTGCCCTTTCAACTTAGACGTGACGCTTTGCTGTGGCCAAGTTTTCAGGTGGAGCAAAATCGGCGACTGGTGGTTTGGAGTTGCCAAAGATAAAGCGTTTAAAATTCGCCAAACTGATAAACACTTAGAGCATGTTAACGTAGACTCAGAGTTTGTCCGCCGCTATTTCAGTTTGAAAGATGACCTGCAAAAAATCAAGGAAAGCATAAACAAAGACCCATATATCTGCCGCGCGCTTGAAGAACTTTGGGGTTTACGGTTAATTCAGCAGGATCCATGGGAGTGCCTTGCCTCCTACATCTGCGCCACCTACAAAGGCATACCAGCCATAAAATCCATGTTGAACAAGCTTTCGCGGACACACGGGGAAAAAACGGTTTTTGAGGGCTACGAGTTTTACACGTTCCCCACGGTAGAAGCAGTAGCCGCTGCTCCTTTGGAGAGTTTAGCCGCTTGCGGTTTAGGTTACCGCGCCCCCTACCTCAAAGCCACAGCCAATCAAATCGTAGAGCAACAATTCAATTTAGAAGAGCTACGGCAACTGCCCTACGCAGAAGCGAAAAAGATTCTATGCGGTTTTGCAGGTGTTGGCCCTAAAGTGGCAGATTGCGTGCTGCTTTTTTCTTTAGGCAAATACGAAGCGTTCCCTGTTGACGTCTGGATCAAACGCGTAGTTTTACGACGCTACAGCCGGCTACTGCCAAAAGAACTCGCACAGAAACTGTCCCAAAATGGAAAAGTTGGCAACTCTGAATACTCAAAAATAAGCGAGGCGTGCAGAACCTACTTTGGAGAATACGCAGGATACGCCCAAGAATACCTCTACCACTACGAGAGAATGACAAACAAAGCTACATTGCGCAGCTGATTGAAAAAACAAACTTAACCCAAAATTGAACGGAAAACATGAATGGATTTTACAAGGCAAAAACTCGGAAAACGTTTAAATTCCGTTGAAAACAGCAATAGTAAGGAACACAAAGCGGACCCGTAGCTCAGTTAGGCTAGAGCGCCAGACTCATAATCTGTCGGT
>JBNVCD010000010.1:0-12915 GCA_050410875.1 Bathyarchaeia archaeon
GAAGTAGCTGAAGAAAACTTGGAGACTGTCATCTTGGAGTACACACATCTGCAACCTGCTCAACCTGTAACTTTTGCCCATTACTTGCTTTCTTACTTTGACATGCTAGAGCGGGACCTGCAAAGACTCCAAAACCTCTACAGCCGGGTCAATCTTTCCCCGCTAGGGGCTGGAGCCTTGGCAACAACCAGTTTTCCGATAAATCGTGATCGCACTGCGGAGCTCTTAGGCTTTAGCGGTTTGCTAGAGAACTCTATAGACGCGGTGGGTAGCCGAGACTTCATAACCGAAGCCGTTGCGGCTCTCGCATTGATTTCGGTAAACTTGAGTCGGTTAGCTGAGGACTTGATAATTTGGAGTTCCCCTGACTTTGGCGTAGTTGAGCTCCCTGACGAATTTGCGAGCACCAGCAGCATCATGCCTCAAAAGAAGAACCCTGAAGTCTTAGAAGTCATACGCGCCCGCGCTAGCCATGTGTTGGGTAACCTTATGGCAGTGACGGCGGCAGTGAAAAGTTTGCCTTCAACGTACAACCTTGACTTTCAGGAAATCACTCCCAAAATGTGGGAGTCCATAGAAGTTACACGTGCCTCTTTAGACATGGTGCACAAGCTTCTCCCTAAAATCAAAGTCACCGCGGACGTTTCAGCCAAGGCGTCCAAAAGCTTCGTGGCAGCTACTGAACTAGCTAACGTACTGACGCGGAAATACGCGGTGCCTTTTCGAACTGCCCACAAAATCGTGGGCGCTCTCGTCAAATTGTTGGTTGAAGAGAAGTTGACCTTTGCAGATGCAACCTCCGCTTTGTTGCAGAAAGTAGCGCAGGATGTAGCAAACCTCAAAGTTGCAGTTAAAGACGAGGACATCCAAGCACTTGTGAACCCGCTTAAACTGGTTCAAACCCACAACGTCAAAGGTGGACCTGCACCTACCGAAGTGAAACGCGCGTTGGCAGCACGAGAAAAACAACTGTTTGCAACCAAATCCAATATATCAAAGCTCGACAAGGCACTTGAAGAAGCAGAAAACAAGCTGAACGCTGCAGTTCAGCTGTATGCTTCAAAAAACGGTGAAAACATAACCTTTAAAAATTCAAGCTGATAGGTAGAATAGGGCTTTGGTTCAACAACTTAACTCCTGCAAAAGCAAAAAAGCGGCTTTAGTTTTAGAAGACGGCACTGTCTATCTCGGTAAAGGCTTCGGCGCCGCCAGAAAAACGACCGGCGAAGTGGTCTTCTCCACATCAATGGTGGGTTATCCCGAAGCGCTCACTGACCCGTCCTATAAAGGGCAACTTTTAGCTTTAACTTATCCGCTTGTGGGAAACTACGGTGTGCCCCCATATTGTGATTTAAACTTTGGTGTCCCAATCTATTTTGAATCAGACCGCATCCAAACGTCAGGGTTAATCATACACGAGTTATGCACTGAACCGTTCCATTGGGCATCTACGCGAACCTTGGATCAGTGGCTGCAAGACGAAAACATCCCCGGCATAAGCGGCATCGACACTCGCGCCTTAACGAAGAAACTTCGGACGCACGGCGTCATGCTGGGTATACTGCAGGTTTGCGAAGAAGGTGAAGACCTCAACCTTGAAAGTTTGCTTAAAGAAGCCAAATCTATTCAAGATCCAAACCAGACAGATTTGGTCAATGCGGTTTCCGTCAAAGAACCCGTTCACTACGCCGTCAGCGGCAAATACAATGTAGTTCTCATAGACTGCGGCGTCAAATACAACATCATACGGAACCTGCTGAACCGCGGCATAAACGTCACACGGGTGCCCTACGATTTCTCCGCCAAAGAAATACTGGAGTATCGTCCCGCAGGTGTTTTCCTAAGCAATGGTCCAGGTGACCCAAAAAAATGCGCGGCTACCATAGCAACAATCAAAGAAATCGTTGAACAAAAACCCCTGATGGGCATCTGTTTAGGCGCACAGATATTGGCGTTAGCTGTAGGCGGCGACACATACAAACTCAAATACGGCCACCGCAGCCAAAACCAACCTGCATTGGACTTATTCACTAATCGCTGCTACATCACCACCCAAAACCATGGCTACGCAATAACTAACGAGTGCTTCAGTAGGACACCGCTGGAAGCATGGTTTGTGAACGCTAACGACAAAACAATAGAGGGCGTCAGACACAAAAGTAAACCCGTTTTTGCTGTGCAATGGCACCCCGAAGCTTCCCCGGGACCATACGACACCGAATTCCTCTTCGACCTGTTCCTGAAGAATCTGGAGGCTACCTGAAATGCCCAAGTTTGATTGGATAAAAAAAGTTCTGGTCCTCGGCAGCGGCGCCATTAAAATTGGCGAAGCCGCCGAATTTGACTATTCAGGTAGCCAGTGTATAAAAGCACTACGCGAAGAAGGCATAGAAACCGTTTTGGTCAACCCTAACATAGCCACTATTCAAACCGATCCGCGCCTAGCAGGTAAAGTTTACCTTTTGCCCGTGACTCCTGAATACGTAGAAAAAGTAATACAGAAAGAGAAACCAGACGGTATACTGCTTGGTTTCGGTGGGCAAACCGCGCTTAACTGTGGCATTGAATTAGCCAAAAGTGGCGTTTTAGAAAAGTACAACGTCAAAGTTTTAGGTACATCAATTGAATCCATAGAGAACACCAGCGACCGTGAACTTTTCCGCCAAGTCATGATCAAAGCCGGTGTACCTACGCTAAGGAGCAAATCAGCACACACAGTAAAAGACGCGCTAGCAGCAGCAAACGAAATCGGCTATCCAGTAATAGTACGCGTGGCCTACACACTCGGAGGAAAAGGTGCAGGCGTTGCCCATAACGACAATGAATTAAAAGAAATAGTCACGCGCGGCTTGGTTCAGAGCCGAATAACCCAAGTTCTCGTAGAAGAATATGTTGGTCACTGGAAGGAACTTGAATACGAAGTTATGCGCGACTACCACGATAACTGCCTCATAGTTTGCAACATGGAAAACATTGATCCCATGGGTGTTCACACAGGCGACTCAATTGTTGTGGCACCATCTCAAACGTTAACTAACCGTGAATACCACCTAATGCGGTCTGCAGCTTTGAAAGCCATACGCAGCTTGGGCATAATTGGCGAGTGCAACATCCAGTGGGCGCTACATCCAAAATCTGAAGAATTCCGCGTAATAGAAGTTAACTCACGTCTTTCTCGAAGCTCCGCTCTTGCAAGCAAAGTCACAGGCTACCCCATAGCTTACATAGCAGCTAAACTGACAATAGGCTACACTCTCCCCGAGCTGATAAATAAAGTTACTCAAGTAACAACTGCCTGTTTTGAACCCGCGTTAGATTACGTAACCGTAAAGATCCCCAGGTGGGATCTGCAGAAATTCAAAAACGCAGACCGCCACATAGGTCCACAGATGCGCTCCGTCGGAGAAGTGATGGCTATTGGGCGTTGCCTAGAAGAAGCCTTGCAGAAAGCTGTACGCATGTTAGACATAGGCAAAGTCGGTTTGGTCTGCAACGCTGAAGACGCTGAACCTGAACCCATAGAAAAAATCAAAGACGTCCTCGCTAACCCCACGGATGAACGCTTATTTAAAATAGTCAAAGCCCTAAAAATGGGCACCTCAATCGAAGAGATCTACCGCTTAAGCGGCGTTGACCCCTTCTTTCTGCACAAAATCCAAAACATAATTGACATGGAAGCCCAACTTCGAGCTCTTCAACTTAAAGAGAGTTCCGCTAAGGAAATCATTCGCGAAGCAAAACGCTTGGGCTTCTCAGACGAACAAATCGCCATCTGCACAGGCACAAGTGAACCTGAAGTTCGGCAATTCCGAAAAACCGCGGGGATAACACCCGTGATTAAACAAATTGACACGCTGGCAGCAGAATGGCCAGCCAAAACTAACTATTTATACATGACGTACGGCGGAACCGAAGATGATATAGAGATCAAGCGAGAAAACAGCAAGGTTCTGGTTTTAGGGGCAGGAGTTTTCCGTATCGGTTCAAGCGTAGAATTTGACTGGTGCGGCGTCAACACCATATGGGCATTAAAGAAACACGGTGTACAAGAAGCTATAATGGTGAACTATAACCCTGAAACAGTCTCCACAGACTATGATATTTCAGATAAGCTGTACTTTGAAGAGTTGACCCCTGAAAGAATCCTTGACATCTACGAGAAAGAAAACCCCTCAGGACTAATAGCCAGCGTCGGCGGGCAAATTCCAAATAACCTCGCCATGAAACTGGCGCATTCAGGCATAAAATTGCTTGGCACCGCCGCCGAAGACATAGACGTGGCGGAAGACCGCTCCAAATTCAGCGAACTCCTAGATAGACTAGACATTCCGCAACCTCCATGGAGTAAGCTGGCCTCGGTTGAAGGCGCCAAAATCTTTGCGGAAAAAATAGGTTACCCAGTTATTGTGCGCCCCAGTTATGTACTTTCAGGCTCAGCGATGCGCGTTGCCTACGACGAAGCGGCATTAGACAACTTCCTCAAATTAGCCGCTAAAGTTTCCCGCGACCACCCCGTTGTTATCAGCAAATTTGTGGAGGGCGCAAAAGAAGTTGAAGCCGACGGCGTCTCGGACGGTGAAACCTGCATTATAGGCGCCATAATAGAGCATGTGGAAAACGCAGGCGTCCACAGCGGCGACGCAACTATGTCTATCCCGCCGCAGACACTTTCCCCTGAGGTTACAAATAAAATTGAAGATGCCACGCAGAAAATCGTTAAAGCCCTCAACATCAAAGGACCATACAACATACAGTACTTAGTCAAAGACGGCGAAGTTAACGTCATAGAGTGTAACTTGCGTGCTTCGCGTTCAATGCCGTTTGTAAGTAAAACCCGCGGCGTTAACCTCATCGAACTCGCTACGTTGGCGATGTTGGGTAAGAAATTTAACCAAGTTCTCAAAACTTGTGAGTTACCCACGTTCCGCCACGTGGCTGTTAAAGTGCCCCAGTTCAGTTTTATGAGGCTAAGCGGCGCTGACCCCGTGTTAGGCGTAGAAATGCTCAGTACAGGCGAAGTAGCGTGTCTTGGCGAAAACTTCGCTGACGCATTTTCTAAGGCGTTGCAGTCAGCTGAGTTCCGTATGCCCCCCAAGAACGGCGCGGTACTTATAACCGTGGGCGGAGATGAACCTAAGCGGCGCGCTGTGGAGATAGCTCGGGCTTTTGAAGAAATGGGCTTCACAATTTATGCAACCAAGCACACCGCGGAAGTTATCCGCTCACACGGTGTAAAAGTCATCGAGCTACTAAAGGTTAAAGAGGCAAGCTTGAACCCCAATAACATTCTTGATTACCTGCAGGAACACAAAATTGACCTCGTCATAAATATGCCCATGCCCAATAAGCGAACAAACTACACTGAGGTGTTAACCGACGGCTACATCATACGCCGGCAAGCAGTTGAATTCAACGTTCCTGTAATTGTCAATTTAGAATTGGCATCCACTTTAGTTAAAGTCCTCAAGCACCATAACGGCACAACTGTTCGCTCGCTGAACGAGTACATGGATGAATTGCCTTGGACTTTCTGGTAGACAAAGCTTATTTTCACCTAACTCTTAAAAAGACTTTAATGTTCACGGTGAAAGCTGGCTAAACCATGAAGTACTTGCTCATTGTTGGCGACGGCATGGCTGATTACCCTGTGCCTGAGCTAGGCAATAAAACTCCACTGCAGGTAGCGCATAAACCCAACATAGACGCCATAACAGCCAAAGGCACAAGCGGCCTAATTAAAAACGTGCCTGACGGTTTAAACCCGGGCTCTGAAACCGCTATCCTCTCACTTTTAGGTTACGACCCAAAACGCTACTGCACCGGGCGAGGACCTCTAGAAGCTCCAGCTAGGGGTATAACGCTAGGAAAAGCCGATGCTGCGTTCAGATGCAACCTGATAACCGAAGACAACGGCAAAATCCTTGACTACTCAGCTGGGCACATAACCACCAAAGAAGCTGAACCCCTAATCACCGCTATGAAAGAGACTTTCCAAACCATCTGCGGGGTAGAATTCTTCACAGGACTAGATTATCGTCACTTCCTAATTTTACGTAACGAACCTAACTCCCGCGAAATAAAATGCGTGCCTCCCCACGATGCCACAGGCTCACCTGTTATAGACATTCTCCCCAAAGCTAACTCTAAAAGATCAGAAAAAGCTGCAAACACCCTAAAACAGTTGATTCTTAACTCCAAAAAAATTCTGGAACCACACCCAGTTAACCTCGAGCGAATCAAAGCAGGCAAACGCCCCGCCAACATGATTTGGCCGTGGGGCGGCGGACCCAAACCTTCTATGCCCTCGTTTAAACGGAAGTATGGTTTGAAAGCCGCTGTAATATCCGCCGTTGACCTGGTGAAGGGCATAGGCGCTCACGCAGGTATGGAAGTAATCAACGTTCCAGGCGCCACAGGGTTGCCTAACACTAACTATGAAGGCAAAGCAGATTATGCTCTCAAAGCTTTAGAAAACAGCGACCTAGTTTTTGTTCATGTGGAAGCCCCTGACGAAGCAGGACACATGAGAGATCCCAAATTAAAAGTCAAAACAATCGAAGACCTTGACCACCGTCTTGTCGGCAGAATCCTTGACGGCTTAAAAGAACCCTGCGCGATTGCTTTTCTCCCCGATCACCCCACGCCTATTACGGTGGGAACACACACCAGAGACCCCGTGCCTTTCACTATAAGTTCTCCATTCATAGCTCCGGACGGTGTTCAAAAATTTGATGAGTTTTCAGCGAAAAACGGCAAATACGGCCTTGTAACTGGGGGATCTCTGATGGATCTTTTTGTTGCCGCCGCACACCGTGAACTGGCCTCAAAATATTAAAAAGAAGAATTAAAAAATGGGTTGTTTACTGTCTGCGGTGTAAGACTGACAAAATGAGTTTTGCGAAAAGACTTTTAACTCTACTTTACTTTGAGGTTATATGGATCTAAATTGTGCGGTAGTGCGCACTTTAAAAAGTAAACGTTTCTGGATTTGGCAAATAGGCGGCATTGCACTCTATGGTGTTCCTGCCGCCATCCGTTTTACAACGGGCAACTACTACATCCCTGTTCTTAGTTGGCCAGGTCACTGGGTTTATCACTTCATCCCTGGAAATCTTGTCGAGAAATTTCTTGTAAACGCCTTTTTCCCAGGCGGCGCTGGGGCAGTTGCAGGGGAACTTTTTTTGAGCAACTACTGTGGAGTTGCACTTCGAGGCAAAACAAAGTATGGCGCACGACTTGCCGGCGCGTTGTTGCAAACTGCTCTTTGGTCAGCTATTCAATATTTTGGTTATTCTTTAATGTGGATAGGTCCATTTGGCGGAAACATATTCGAACCTTGGTACGTCTTCCCATTTAATTTCTTTTTAGGCGGCCTCTCTATATTCACCCCAGATATCGTTGCCCTCGTTAGGCGCGGTATGGTTAATATGTGCCATAGAATACGGGAAAGACCCGTCTCCAAAGGTTAATATGTTCTCAACAGGTCAAATATCCCTTTATGTCATTTCATGTTAGGCGCAAAGACCGAGAAATAACTGATGTTGCCGCTCTGAAAAGAGTCCTCAAATCCACAACTTACGTCACAATAGCCCTCTGCATGGACAAAGAACCCTACCTTGTCGCTTTAAGCCACGGCTACGACGAAGTCAAAAACTGCCTCTATTTCCACTGCGCTCCCGAAGGCAAAAAACTCGTTTACCTCAAAGCCAACAACAAAATTTGGGGTCAAGCAGTGTTAGACTACGGTGTTACAGAGGAATGCGACTACGCTTACACCTGTGTCCACTTCGCAGGCACTGTCTCGATCATCGATGATTTGGCTGAGAAGCAGCATGGTATGGAGGTTATGGTGCGCCAGCTTTCAGCTAGACCAGAAGAGAAACTTGCCAAGATTAGACCTGAAAAACTCGCCAAAACAACCATGGGTAGAATCGACATAACCTACATGACGGGAAAGCAGCATCACAAGCAAAAACCCTGATGTTTCTCCGAGAAAAGTTAATTAGCTAAAATAGCAAGTATTCAAGAGGCGCTTTAGCCCAGGTAGTATAGTCCGGTCCAGTATATGCGGCTGTCGCCCGCAGGACCCGGGTCCGAATCCCGGCCTGGGCGCCACATCCCCATCCTAAAGTTCAGAGATCTAAAATTGCTTTTTTGCGCCTTTATGCTTAACCAGTTAAGCGTGGTACGGTTAATGTTTTAATGAACATTGTAGTGTAAATGTTTGTGGAGTTGTTGAATGTGTTTTGCCTAGTTCGCTTGCAGAAAACATATGTGAACGCAGCAGTAATATTTTCAGTTCAGTATGGCATTGCAATCGAAAGCTACAGCGGCTGTTTCTTCTTCAGATAATTGGTTATCTGAGGTTCTAAAGCAAGTCAGACATAGCGTGGTTTCAGAGAGCATCATTGCAACTAGGCCGAGCCAAAATAGTTTTTGCGTTTTATGTAAAGGCGTAAGAAATCTCTGCGGCAAAACGCGTTGTCCCCTTTTAGTTAAACTTAACTGTTTCCTCAAAAGTGTGCCGCTGTTATCCAGCGAAGCTATCTCGGGTGTCTCTCCCCCCAGCGTTTTCGTTGGCAGAATCGGTTACCCACAGGTTTATGTGGGTCCACTTGTGCCCCCTGTCCAAGAAGACACCAGCGTTTATGACCTGCCTGAACAGTGGTTCGGTAAGTCGATTGATGAAATTGTGGGGTTCCGCAGTTTACTTGTCCGCGGTAAACATCGGGTGCATGTGCAGAAGTTTATGCAGGCGGGGAAAATTATGGATAAAACCTTAGAGTTAGCGTTGGCAGACAACAGCGTTGACATGGAGTTGGGACTCACCAAGAAGCCGATGGGTTCCATTTTTTTGAGTGATGAAGTTCAGCCTTTCGGTCCCAGCGCACCCATACGTGACTTACATGTTGGTAATACACGGTTTGACCACCGGTTAGAAAAAGCGTACTACGACACCGACTTGAAATCTACGCAAGCCGTCATTGACCTCTACAATAGCGGTGTGTTAGTTACGAAAATTCAAAAAGCCTTCAGCGTAGGCGCTTTTGGCTTAGAGAAAAAACGCCGTTTAGTTCCCACGAGATGGAGCATCACCGCTGTAGACGACATCATAAGCAAAAGCCTAATCGCGCAGGTGAAGACTTTTCCCGAGATAAACGAGTACCGCGTTTATGAAAGTAGCTATCTAGATAACGTCTTTGAAATATTACTGATTCCCGCGGCATGGAGCTACGAGTCCATGGAAGCTTGGTACCCCGGCACTACATGGAACCCCAACGGCGCCAACGTTGCTGTCTACTCTGACTGGGAAGGTTACAACGGTAGAACCACCTACGCCCAGATTGGCGGTTGTTACTACTCTGCACGATTAGCCGTATGCGAGCAACTCGTCAAAGAGAAGCGCCAAGCCACAGCGATTGTGCTGCGGGAGGCTCGACCCGGCTACATAATGCCCGTTGGCGTCTGGCAAGTACGAGAAAACGTCCGTAACGCTATGCGCCAAAAGCCTCTGCAGTTCAAAACACTGCAGGACTCGCTCAAATTCGTCAGCAGCAGATTTGAAATCCCGATGGCTCAGTGGATCATCCAAAGTAACCTATTACGGCAACTGCTCTTCCAGAAACGGCTCACAGACTTCTTTTCACCTTAAGGTGGCAACTGCTTAAAAAAATCATGTGCCTTCTTGTTTTTCTAGTTCACCATATTTTTCCATGGCGTATTTCACGATGTCCATGGCTTCCTTGGCGTTTTTCCACTCCCGTGCCTTTGCCCACTTGTGCGGTTCAAGCCGCTTGTAAGTTTCAAAAAACTCCTGTATCTCAATTAATCGGTGTTTATGCACATCGCTTATGTCATGGTAACCTTCAAACCGGGCATCACTGGTGAGCACCGAAAGTATTTTAGCATCCATCCCTGCCTCGTCCTCAATTATTAAGGCCCCTATAACTCTGACTTTAACGACGCATCCCACAGTTAACTTAGCAAAACTCAACACCATAATGTCTAGGGGGTCTCCATCGTCATACCACGTCTGGGGTACAAATCCATACTCCACAGGAAACACAACTGACGAAGGGATTATTCTATCCAACACGAATGCTTCCCACGTCTTGTTGTACTCGTATTTGTCTCGAGAGCCGCTTGTAACTTCGATAACCATGTTTAACATTTCTGGCGGTTTATCGCCGACAGGGAGATCTCTCCAAAAATTCACCAACACGCTGCACCTTCAAAACCACAAAGCACCAGTTAAATTTAAGGGTTCTTCACTGGAGTTTAAACTCCCATGTTATTGGCTGTTTTCTTCAAAGAATTTTTCTAACTTGGCATTTTTCTGCTTTTTTAACACTTCAGCGCACTTTTTTGGATCCAACTTCTTAAACTCCAAGCCCAACGTCACAAGTACCCTCTGCACATCCTTCCCTAAACTTGGCGCCGCTAATATTCCCCTGAGCTCACGATTTACCTTAGCTTTCATTGGTTCTATATACTTTGCAAGTTGCAGCGCAGCCTCTTTGGTAGCCGCTTTCCTTTTTACCTCCACTACAACGAGCTTCCCGTCTTTGTCTTCGCCGTAAATATCCACAAAGCCAGGTTTCACCTTTTTCTCCCAACTGATAGGTTTGAAGCCTTCCTCCAACAGATCTGGCTTCAGGAGAATCGCTCTGTGCATATCCTCTTCGGTAGCGTGTAGCAGAAACTCTCCAAAATCATTGAGTTGAAACGTCGAAACCATGTAGATTTCAGTGAAATTTACACGAACATTCTCGCGGGGTTTCTGTCTGATACCGTGCACTTCAAGCTGGCCCTCTTTGGTTTGAACGTGAAAAACGCTGCCAGCAGGCTGCCAATTAACGGGTTCGTAACCGACAGGGCGATGCACCAGAAGCGAGCCGTCTTCCTTTATAATTAAAAATCGCTCTCCCGCTTCAAGTGTGGATCGTGCACGCCCAGAATAGTGCACGTAACACTTGCCTGCTACGATGAGGGTTCTTTTCTGTGTCAATGCCTTTTCAATAGTTTCTCTGGCTTCTGTCAACGTTGGATTTTTGAGAACCGCCATTTTGTCTTCGGGCAATTTGTTTCACGCATACTAACAGTTTCTCCTTTAAATAAGATTTAGCGTGCAACTCCCCCGTTTACTTGTTACATGTGGCAAATAGCTTTTTGCAATAACCACGATTGTGTATCAGTCAACTCTAATTCACAAAAATGTTAAATATGTGGTGCATACAACACAACGAGCCATGGAAACCTGAGCAGGTTTTCTGCTGCGAGAGAAGGGAACCGTATGGGTGGAGAGCTGTTATTTGTAGAGCAGATGGGGCTGTATGCCGTTATAGGCGTATCTGTGGCTGCCCTTGTTTATGCTGTTGTTCTTGCTAGACAAATTTTTAAAGAGCCCACAGGCGCAGGCAAAGTCAAAGAGATCTGGGGCGCCATCAAATCTGGCGCGAACGCCTACTTGAAGACACAACTCAGGTCAATTGTGATATTTATCGGCATCTTAGGTATCTTTTTGTATTTGTCTGCTGCCCTCACAGACTACCCTTTTTCTATAACCATAGGCAGAGTAGGCGCGTTTCTGATGGGCTCCTTCTTTTCTGCGATGGTTGGCTTTATCGGCATGAACATGGCTGTTCAAGGAAACATACGGGTCTCTGAAGCATCCAAGCGGGGTTTCCGTGATGCGCTCAAAATAGCCTACCGCACTGGCACAATAACCGGCATGCTCACAGACGGGCTTGGTCTGCTGGGTGGAACATTAATTTTTTTGATTTTCCTAAGAGACGCTCCTGAGGTGCTTTTAGGCTTCGGCTTTGGCGGCACGCTGCTGGCCCTATTTATGCGAGTAGGCGGCGGAATCTACACAAAAGCTGCTGACGTCGGCGCAGACTTAGTGGGGAAAGTTGAAAAAGGCATTCCAGAAGATGACCCTCGAAACGCCGCAGTTGTCGCAGACTTGGTCGGCGACAATGTTGGCGACTGCGCAGGTATGGCAGCAGACATTTTCGAATCTTACGAAGTGACCATGGTTTCAGCTTTGCTGCTTGGGCTAGCCATAACACCGTTTGACTACAAATGGATAATTTTCCCGCTAATCGCCCGGGGAATAGGAGTTGTAAGCACCATAATTGGCACCTACGCCGTTTCGCTTTGGCCCGAGAAGATAACGAAAGGCGACGCTTTCAAAGCCATGGATCTATCTTATGACGTTTCCAGCGTAATCTCAGGTGTAAGCCTGTTTTTACTTGCAGTTTTCTACGTGCAAGACATCAGAGTTTTTCTGGCAACGGCGATGGGTATAATTTTAGCTATCAGCTTCAACAAGTTGGCGGATTACTTTACAAGTCCAAATCGAAGCCCAACCATAAGGGTGGCGGCGTCAAGCAAAACAGGATCAGCAACCGTCCTGCTGCGTGGTCTCTCGTTAGGTTTTGAAAGCACCGTCTGGACCGCACTTGTAATCGCGTTAACTATTGTCGTTTCAGTGATAGTTTGGACAGGAGCAGGCGTAACCTTTGCAATGTACGGTGTGGCGTTAGCAAGCATTGGGATGTTAACTCATACAGGTAACAATGTTGCCATGGACACGTTTGGTCCAATAGCCGATAACGCAAACGGCATCGCTGAGATGGCTGGTCAAGAGCAAGGGTCACGTAAAATCTTGGCGGACCTTGATTCTTCAGGTAACACAACTAAAGCAGTCACCAAGGCAATCGCCATCGCCTCTGCGGTTTTGGCGGCGGTTTCGCTGTTTTCCGCGTTCACAGAAAGCGTGCCAGGTTTAAAGCTTGACATAGCCGCTGACCCTCTGGTTTTCGTTGGTTTACTTATCGGTGCTGCGCTTCCATTCCTGTTCAGTTTCATCTCTATTAGATCCGTGAGTAGGGCGGCGGAAAAAATAATTGA
>JBNVCD010000010.1:12925-17311 GCA_050410875.1 Bathyarchaeia archaeon
GAAGTGCGTGAACAGTTCCGTCTTCCAGGCGTAATGGAAGGTAAGAAGCTCCCTGACTACGCTCGCGTTGTTACAATTTGCACTTCAGCAGCGCAACGCGAACTTGCAGGCTTAGCAATAATTGCCATTTTGACGCCGTTGGCGGTTGGAACACTGTTGGAGTCAGCAGCTTGGGGAGGTTTCCTTGCAGGAGTGATTTTGACCGGTCAATTACTGGCAGTTTTCATGGCAAACTCTGGAGGTTCATGGGACAACGCAAAGAAAAAAGTTGAAGACGGCTACTTTGGCGGCAAAGGTTCAGAGCAACACAAGGCAACGGTTGTATGTGACACAGTAGGTGACCCGCTGAAAGACACGGCTGGTCCATCGTTGAATCCCATGATAAAAGTCATAAATTTAGTTTCACTGCTGTTTGCGCCCGTCATTTTGCAGTTGAAAGAAATCGCAGTATTTGAGGTTCCTAATACGGCAATCCGGATTCCTGTGGTTTCAGCTATAGTGTCAGCTATTCTCTTGCTAATCATAAGCGGCGCCATAATCTACAGCAAACGAGAAAAAACCAGTTACCTCGAAGAAAAAGTCGTAACGTAAAACAACCACAACGTCAACTGATTCTCTTTAATTAGTAGACCTGTTTGTTGGGCAATAGCTATAGCTGCGTTGGCGCATACAGTCTCTGTGCGGGTGATTTGTGGTATGCAGAGGTGGCAGCAGAAACGCAGTGTTATTCGGCGCTACGATTTAACAGCTCACATGTACGAGCAACGTTATATTGAAGAGCAGCAAGCTAAATATCAAGCCGCCCTTGAAGCCTTAGCAGTAGCTCCCAGCGGATTCATACTTGATGTTGGCTGCGGCTCAGGCTTATTTTTTCCTTTCGTCGCCGATAAAGCTGAAGCGTTAGTAGGAGTCGACGCTTCGCGGCAGTTGCTGCTTCAAGCCAAACGACACGCCAGAAGTTTCAGTAACGTTTTTTTAGTTCGCGCCGATGCTGATTATCTCCCTTTCAGGGAGGGTTTGTTCAGTTTTGTTTTCGCCTTCACTGTACTCCAGAATATGCCTGCGCCTCCTGCGACACTCGAAGAACTCTCAAAAATTGCAAGCTGCCAAGCGTATTTTGTGATAACAGGCTTAAAGAGAGCGGTTGACTTGGAGGTTCTCAACGACTGGTTGGAACGTGCAAGGTTGCTGGCGACTTCGCTACGCGACGACGAGTCGCTTAAGTGTAATGTAGTTGTCGCTGTTAAAGCCTCAAAATACGCCTCTTCTCAGTCTAACCCTAACTAAGGCTTTTGCCATGGTACACGGTGTGAATACTTGTTGTCCTCAAGCAATATTTATATCAATAAAACTGTACTCAAAAATGCAATAGACGGTTACAGGGCGTTGAACAGTCTATTTCGGCGCATCTACGTCTATATGGTGGACATGACCAATGCCGTTTAAAACTCAAAAACTCGACACGGCAGAAGCCCTCACGTTAGAGTGGATTTTACAGAATAAACACTACAAGTTAACTCTTGACAAAAAACAATGTGTAGGTTGCCAAATCTGCAGTCTAGCTTGCCCAAAAGAGGCAATTAGCGTGCAGAAGCAGCCGAAAGCCCAAGGTGAAAAAGCCAAGAAGGCCAAAGTCGACGTTGACCTGACTAAATGTATTTTCTGTGGTATCTGCGACATAACTTGCCCGTATGGTGCATTGAAAGTTACCTTGAACGGCTCCCGCAACCTCAACGTATTGGAGAAGGAAAGTTTCCCTGAACTGCTGCGTAACATAAAAATTGATACGCGCAACTGCCCCAAAGACTGTGAGGTGTGTGTTGAAGCGTGTCCGCTAGACCAACTTACCATCTCAAGGGTAACCTTCGACGGTAAACCTGTGGAAAACTTGGCTGCCTTATCTCCCAGCCAAAGGCGCCATGTAGTTGTGAGCGTGAATATTCCAAAAGAGAAATGCCCCACCTGTAAGGCATGCGAATACAAGTGCCCCGCGGGAGTAATCAAAATGAGCAAAATCTTCGAGGGCAAAATCGCCATCGACCAATCCAAGTGCCCTGAGGGTTGCCATGACTGCGTTGACGTTTGCCCCATAACTGGCACTTTAACTTTTGTTGACGGCAAAGTGCAGGTTAACGAGGCAACCTGCGTTTACTGTGGGGCTTGCAAAGTTGTCTGCCCAGTCAACGAAGCCTTAACTGTTAAACGGACAAGAGTGCTTCACACGCCGGTGCATTCAGGAACATGGAATAAAGCATTAGAACGCCTCACTTCGCCAATGGACGCGGTTAAAGAGCTCAAGGCTATCGGTAACAAAAAAGCGCAAGAAATGGTTAAAAAACGAGCCGTTACGGAAGAGGTTATAAAATGAGTCAACCTGAAAATCCCTCAAACCTAAGCACAAAACCTACAGCAGAGGACCTGCGTATAGGTGTTTTCGTTTGCCACTGTGGTTTAAACATCGCAGGAACAGTTGACATCAAACAGGTGGTTGAGTACGCAAAAACCATTCCAGACGTGGTTTTCGTAAAAGAAAACCGCTACACATGCGCTGACCCAGGTCAAGAAGAAATACGCAAAGCGATAAAAGAGCAAAAACTAAACCGCGTAGTCATCGCGGCGTGCTCACCACGTATGCACGAGGCAACTTTCAGACGCACCGTCTCTGAAGCAGGTTTGAATCCTTTCTTGTATGAGATGGCTAACATCCGCGAGTTTGCGTCTTGGTGCCACCCCAGTACACCTCAGGAGGCTACTGAACGCGCTAAAGATGCTGTGCGTATGGCAGTGGCGAAGGCACGTTTGCTTATGCCTCTGCAAACAATTGAGGTTCCCGTCACCAATAAGGCTCTCATAATCGGCGGCGGCATCGCAGGCATGAATGCAGCGTTGGATCTTGCAGAGATGGGTTTCAAGGTGTATATGCTTGAAAACACGCAGAGCATCGGTGGGCACATGGCGGCTTTAGATAAAACTTTCCCGACGCTTGACTGCAGCATCTGCATTGAAGGTCCAAAAATGGTGGATTGCGGTCGCCACCCGAACATCCAGATTTTCGCTTACTCCGACCTCGTCAAAGTTGAGGGGTACATAGGCAACTTTAAAGTTAAAATCCGCAAAAACCCCCGTTACGTCATCCCTCAACGTTGTACAGGCTGTGGTGAATGCAAAGATGTTTGCCCCATCGAATACCCCAACGAGTGGGACATGAACCTTGGTACACGCAAAGCAATCTCTGTTCCGTTTGACCAAGCTGTACCGCTGATTTACGCCATCAACAAAGATTATTGTATTGAATGCTTCAAATGTGTAGATGTATGCGGTGAAAGACAAGCCATAGATTTTGAGCAGAAACCTGAAGAGGTTGACATAGAAGTTGGCGCCATAATCGTCAGCACAGGGTTTGACGTTTACCTACCCTACGACATGCCTCTCTTAGGCTACGGTAAATACCCCAACGTCATAACCTCAATGGAGTTTGAAAGACTAATTTTGGCAGCAGGGCCCACAGGCGGTAAGGTTCTTCGCCAGTCTGACGGTCAAAAACCCCATTCAGTAGCCTTCATTCAGTGCGTTGGTTCCAGAGACAAAAACAAGTACCCCTACTGCTCCAACTACTGCTGCATGTACACACTCAAACATGTGGTGCAACTTAAGGAGAAATACAAAGAGGACGTCGAAGTTTACGTTTTCTACATGGATATGCGGACGCCCGGTAAAGGTTACGAGGAGTTTTACGACCGAGCCCGTGAACGAGGCGTTAACTTCATCCGTGGACGTGTAAGCCGCATCGAAGAAGACCCCAAAACACACAATTTGACGTTGTACTCCGAGGACGCTAACCTTGGACAACCCATAGAAGTCAACGTTGAAATGGTGGTGCTAGCCACCGCCTCGATACCCAAGAAAGGTTCAGATGAAATCGCGCGTATCCTCAACTTGTCCCGTGGAGCTGACGGCTTCTTCATGGAAAGCCACCCCAAACTGAAACCTCTGGATGCGCCAACAGACGGTGTCTTCTTCGCAGGCGCCTGCCAAGGCCTCAAAGACATCCCTGCAAGTGTCGCGCAGGGAAGCGGCGCAGCGGCGCGGGCGGCAACCGTCATCTCCAAGCCAAAGTGGAAAATTGAACCCATCATCTCGATTGTAGACGAGACGAAGTGTAGAAACAAAACTGCCAAATGCGGTGTCTGCGTTGATAAATGTCCCTACGGCGCTATAAAAGCTGAACCAAATAAAGCTGCAACCATAATTACCGCTAGCTGCCACGGTTGCGGAACCTGCGTTGCCGAATGCCCCCAGCACGCCATTACCCAAATGCACTTCACAGACGCCCAAATCATGGCGCAGATTCGAGCGGCGCTGGAAAAGGACCCTGAAGACAAAATC
>JBNVCD010000110.1:0-5478 GCA_050410875.1 Bathyarchaeia archaeon
TAGGTGAGCCAAGACCAAAATATATCCACACTTCAGAGCGAGGCCTCTACGATAAACCTACCGTTTTAAATAACGTTGAAACCTATGCTAACGTGCCTTTAATAATAAATAACGGTGCCGATTGGTTCCAGACAATAGGTACTGAAAACAGCAAAGGCACTAAGATATTCGCTTTAGCAGGCAAAGTGAACAATACTGGGCTTGTAGAAGTACCACTAGGCGTTACTTTGAGAGATATAATCTTCAAGATAGGCGGCGGTATAAGAAACAACAAAAAGTTCAAAGCTGTACAGACGGGAGGTCCTTCCGGCGGAGTTATTCCTAAACAATACCTTGATTATCCTGTAGATTTTGACGAATTGACAAAGCTCGGTTCTATGATGGGCTCAGGCGGCATGATTGTCCTCGACTCAGACACATGTATGGTTGATGTCGCAAGATACTTCATCAACTTCCTCTGCGACGAATCTTGCGGGCAATGTGTTCCCTGCCGAGAAGGGCTAAAACAGGCACGAAAAATCTTAGACGACATAGTTACAGGCAACGGTAAAGATGGTGATTTTGAGAAATTACAGGAAATCGCAGAGACGATGAGTGTTGCTTCTCTTTGCGCCTTAGGTCAAACAGCAGCTAACCCCATGTTAACAACGCTTCGCCACTTCAAAAATGAGTACATTGCCCACATAAAAGAAAAGAAATGTCCTGCATTGGTGTGCAAGAAACTTCTAACCTTCTACATAGATCCTGAAAAATGTACTGGCTGCCAATATTGCGCTATGAGCTGTTCAGAACACGCCATAGAAGGAGCAATGGATAAAATCCATGTAATTAACCAAGAAAAATGTACAAAATGCGGAACATGCTTTGACATGTGTCCCCCTGAATACGCTGCTGTGCAAAAGCTTTCAGGTGAACCTGCTCCTCCCTCCATTCCCGTCGAACACAGATGGATCAAACGTCCATGGGCACTAGCTGAAATCTCTGGAACCAAGAAAGCATTAATTGTCTCCACTCCTTATGTTGCGGTAGACTTAATTAAGAAAGCTAACCGCCCCATCCTAGTAGTAGGCTCCAACGCTGCAACAGCAGAATACGATGGGAAACACCTAGTTGACATAATTATAAATTTAGCTCGTAAGGCTTCAATCCCCGTCGTTGCCACAGCACAGACGGTAACTGAATTCTTAAAACGCGGCTACAAACCTGCAGCAGCCATGTCTGCCACAGAAATAGGCTGCAGACTGGTTGACTCTGAGTGGAAAGGCGTAGATTCAGAAGGACAATATGACTTGGCCTTGTTTATCGGTGTACCTATGGTTACCGCAGTTGAGCTTCTTTCAGGACTAAAAAATTTTGCTCCAAAGCTTAAAACTATAAATTTGGACAACATGTATAATCAACACGCCACATGGTCTCTACCTAGTTCCACTCTGAAAGATTGGTTTGAGACTCTAACAGTAATAACTTCAAAATTTGAAGAAGGAGAAAATTGAGAAATGTCAATGTTTAAAGATATACCTGTAGACGTAGGCGTCATCTACGAAGGCGAACGCATCCGAAGAAACGATATGCACATCGAACTCGGCGGTCCAACAGTTAAAGAAAAATTTGAACTTGCAAAAGTCAGACCCATGAACGAGGTTGAAGATGGAAAAATCACCATCATCGGGCCAGACATCAAAGACCTCAAAGAAGGCGGTGCATACCCACTTGGCATCCTCGTGGAAGCGGCAGGTGCAACCCTCGACCAAGGACTCGAAGGCGTCATAGAAAGACGAATCCACGGCTACCTAAACTTCATCGAGGGCTTTATGCATCTTAACCAGCGCTATGACATCTGGATGAGATTGGGTAAAAAATCCTTCCAGAAAGGCCTCAACAGCTTCGAGCAAATCGGCAAAGTACTATACCGCCTCTTCAAGAGCGAGCTGCCAATCATCGAGAAAGTCCAAATAACCTTCATAACAGACCCCGCCAAAATCAAAGAAATGTACCCGACAGCGCTGGCAGAGTATGAAGCACGCGACGCAAAAGCCCGAGGTCTAAAAGACGAAGAAGTTGACACATTCTATGGCTGTGCACTATGCCAATCTTTTGCTCCAACACACGTCTGCGTTATCACCCCGCAAAGATACAGCAACTGCGGCGCCATCAGCTGGTTTGACGGCAAAGCCTCAGCAAGCATCGACCCCAAGGGTCCAGTTTTCGCCATACCCAGAGGCGAAGTCATCAACGCAGAGAAAGGCGAATTCTCAGGCGTCAACGAAATGGCAAAGAAACGCACCATGGGCGAAGTCACCAAAGTCTGGCTCTACACAGCCTTTGATCACCCCCACACCTCGTGCGGGTGCTTCGAGGCAGTAGCCTTCTACATCCCAGAAGTTGACGGCTTTGGTGTAGTCCACCGCAGCTTCAAAGGCGCAACCGTAAACGGCTTACCCTTCTCAACAATCGCCGACTCAGCAGCAGGCGGACGACAAGTCGACGGCTTCCACGGCATGTCCATAGAATACATGCGTAGCAAAAAATTCTTCGCCGCAGACGGCGGATGGAACCGCGTAGTCTGGCTGCCTAAAGAAGTCAAAGAACGCGTCAAAGACTTCATTCCCGCAGACGTAGTCGACAAAATCGCAACCGAAGAAAACGTGCAAAGCGTCGAGTCGCTCAAAGCCTTCCTAAAGGAAAAGAATCACCCAGTAGTCAAAAACTGGAAAGAAGAAGCAGCAGCACCAACTGAAGAAGCCGCAGTAGCCCCAGCAGAAGCAGCAGCTGAAGGCGCGATGCCCGTTATGACCGCGTCAACTCTACCAATAACTGCAGGCGGCTTCAAAATAATACTTAAAGACGCAAAAATCTACGCCAACAAAGTCATCATCAAAACCCTCAAAGACGACAAAGCCGAAAAACGGTGACAACTTTGCCTCACCACGACAAAAAAACCGAAGACTCCGGCTTAACCCTCAGCAAAGACCTACTAGAGGCTCTTGCTAGGTTTCAGGAAATCGAGCTGGAAGACTTCGAGTTAATTGCCCCAGAATTAGAACTCATCTGGGAGCCAGCTATAACTGGGCAGGTAGTGCCCAAGCTGAAAATTCCCAGTTTGACGGCAAAGCCCACCACGCTGTTGCAGGCGGCGTTTGCACCCCCAGTGGAGACCTACCCCAGCAAGATCGTTGAAGTTAAACTCGGCGGAACCAAAGCTGACGGCGGTAGCCGCGGAAAATCACGCGTAATCGGCGGCGAAACCTCCCCTGCCTTCTACACATTCGAGCGCCCCACAGTTCATCCCCCAACCATTACGCTAGATGTTTTTGACATGGAAGTGCCTCTGTCTAAAGCTGTAAAGATGCACGTCAAAGACGTCATAGGTGACCCTGCAGCGTGGGCGAAACTTGCAGTTGAGAAGTTCGGCGCAGACATGGTCACAATCCACTTAATCAGCATCGACCCATTGCTCAAAGATGCCACACCGAAAGCCGCTGTGAAAACCGTGGAGGAAGTCCTGCAAGCAGTAGATGTACCATTAGTCATCGGCGGTTGCGGTGACCCCGTGAAAGACGCTGACGTCTTCGCAGAAATCGCTGAAACCTTCAAAGGCGAACGTTTCCTGCTCAGCTCTATCACTCGCGATATGGATGTGGAGCGCTGCGCAAAATTCGCCAAGAAAAACGGTCACGCAGTGCTGTCTTTCACCCCAATGGACTTAAACTTAGCGCGGGAACTGAACCGCAGACTCTACGAATTCTTGGCGCCAGAAGACATCGTCATGGACTTGACCACCGCAGCCTTAGGATACGGTCTCGACTACGCATTCACGAACATGGAACGCGCCAGAATGGCTGGTTTGATGGGCGACAATGAACTAGCCCACCCGATGTCCTCAGGAACTACTAACGCTTGGGCTGCACGTGAAGCGTGGCTGAAAATGTCTGCCGAATGGGAACCCCGTGAACTTAGAGGTCCACTATGGGAAGTCACCACCGCTTTAACGCTGTTGCTCGCCGGCGTAGACCTGTTTATGATGATGCACCCCGCAGCAGTAAAGACCCTCAAAGACGTAACAAGCAAACTTGTAAGCGGCTCCAAAGCTGACCCCACCAAATACGCAAACTGGGTTTCAGTTAAAGCCTAAAAAACAGGAGATGTGACACATGAGCAAAAAAGCTGGATTAAAAGAACTCAGCCCCATAGATGTCTATAAGCTTCTCCCAAAAACTAACTGTAAAGAATGCGGTCAAGAAAACTGTATGGCGTTCGCCACCAAAATTGTAAACCGCGAAGTAAACATAGACGACTGCCCCCCACTGCGTAAAAAAGAAAACGAGCAAAACTACCTCAAACTCAAAGAAATGCTCAAACCAGCAGTTAAAGAAATCACAATCGGCGTAGGCGAAAACGCCAAAAAAATCGGCGGCAAACTCGTCATGTACCGCCATGAATTCACATACTTCAACCCCACAGCCATCGCCATAGACGTAACCGATGAGATGTCCGAAGACGAAATCGTCTCGCGCATCAAACGCACAGAAAACTTTAGCTACGAATACATAGGCTACACCTTAAAATTAGACATGATCGCAGTCCGCTGCACCTCAGGCGACGCCGAAAAATTCAAAGCAACCGTCAAAAAAGTAGCTGAAACCACAAAACTACCCCTCATGCTCTGCACGTTAGACGCCAACATCGCTGAAGCAGGTTTAATGGCTGCACCAAAAGCCAACCCCTTGCTGTATGCGGCAACAACAGAAAACTGGAAAGACATGGCCGAACTAGCCCTCATGTACAAATGCCCCCTCGTAGCCTCAGCACCAAACGACCTCAACAAACTGGTCTCCTTAGTAAAGACCCTATTGGCATACGGCGTAACCGACATAGTACTCGACCCAGGCACATTCACAAACGAAGGCCTCAGCGACACAATAAACAACTTCACCATGCTACGCCGAGCAGCCTGCAAAAACGGAGAAGAACTCGCAGGCTTCCCCATCTTAGGTGTACCTATGGTCACTTGGGTAGACAAAGGCGAAGTTGCCGAAGAAATCATCAAGTGGAAAGAAGCTTACTTAGCTTCCATGCTAGTTGTACGCTACGCAGACATCGTTGTGATGCATGGACTCGACGGCTGGGCACTACTTCCCACCACAGTACTGCGCCAGAACATATACACTGACCCACGCAAGCCCGTCGCAGTTGCTCCGGGACTGAAAGTGTTCGGCACACCAGACGAGAACTCACCCGTGTTCTTCACGTCAAACTTCGCGTTGACCTACTACACTGTAGCTTCAGATATCGAAAGCAACAAAATCAACGCCTACCTAATCGTAGTTGAAACAGAAGGCTCCGCCATCGACAGCGGTGTTGCAGGACGAAAACTCACCGCCGAACGAGTCGCAGAAGCCATTAAAACGTCAGGCGTAGAAAACAAAGTAAAACACCGCAAACTCATAATTCCCGGCAAAGCCTCACGCATCAGCGGCG
>JBNVCD010000110.1:5488-5708 GCA_050410875.1 Bathyarchaeia archaeon
ATCGAAGAACTCAGCGGTTGGAAAGTCCTAGTTGGACCACGCGACAGCAGCGAAATCCCCAAATACCTTATAGAAAAATGGCAGCCTTAAAAGAAGCTGCTACTTTCTTTTTTGTTTGGATATTGTTTTGTTGAGCCGTAAGAGTACAACTTGAAGTCGACGCAACAATCTGATGTTTTAATCACCGAAAGTGATTGTTGCTGCGCTTTTTAAGGCGTTA
>JBNVCD010000111.1:0-1030 GCA_050410875.1 Bathyarchaeia archaeon
AACGCCATCGTAATTAAAACCGTGGAGAACATAACAGCAGAGTTGAAAAACTCTGTGAACGGAAAAAGCAAGCTGGGCAGAGGAGGTATACAAAGCAAACTTAGAGCAGCAGAAATAGCAACCAGCTGCGGCATACCTCTGATTATCGCAAACAGCCGACGAGAAAACGTTATAGTCGACATTTTAGCAGGCAAAGAAGTGGGCACATACTTTAAACCTCAACGCCGCATGAAAGCCCGCAAACGCTGGATAGCCTACGGCGCCGCTGTAAAAGGTGAAATCCACGTGAATGAAGGCGCAAAAAAAGCCATCCTCAAAGGCTCCAGCCTGCTGCCTGTTGGAGTAACAAAAGTTGTGGGGCACTTCAAAGCCTGCGATGTTGTAGCCCTCGTAGACGAAGCAGGAGTAGAATTCGCCAAAGGAAACCCCAACATGTCCAGCGGCGAATTAAACCTCGTTAAAGGGTTAAAAGTAGCTGAAGTAAAAAAGAAACTGGGCAACAACTGCCCCAAAGAAGTCATAGAACACAAAAGTATACACCTAATTGAGGGATAAAAATGGACACAATTCTTGAAGTTTGCAAAAAAGCAAAAGCAGCCTCATACGAATTAGCTAAACTCTCCACTGAAACAAAAAACACTGCCTTACACAGCATGGCTAACGCGTTGGAAGCAAACATCGACAAAATTTTAGCTGCAAACGCAAAAGACACACAAGACGCCAAAATCAGAGGCGTAAAACCAGTCTTACTTGACCGCTTAGCACTAGACAAAAAGAAAATCTCCAACATGGCACGTTGCCTCCGAGAAGTAGCTGCCTTAACCGACCCGGTTGGCACCATCGAACGAACATGGACGCGCCCTAACGGCTTAATCATAGGGCAGATACGAGTCCCCCTCGGCGTAGTCGGCGTGATTTACGAGTCAAGACCTGACGTCACATCAGACGCCGCGGGCATTTGCGTCAAATCAGGCAACGCCGTCATCCTCAGAGGCGGCTCAGACGCCCTCAACAGCAACGTAACCATAGG
>JBNVCD010000111.1:1040-4388 GCA_050410875.1 Bathyarchaeia archaeon
AGCGTTAACAGGCACAGGCGTACCCGTCGACGCAGTTCAAGTTGTAAAATCACCTGACCGAGCCGTAGTTGAAGAATTCATGCGTATGCGCGAATACGTTGACGCCCTTATTCCCCGCGGCGGCGCAGACCTCATTAAGGCAACTATTGAAAAATCCCGCATACCAGTCATCGAAACAGGCACAGGCAACTGCCACATCTACGTAGAAGAAGACGCAGACCTAGACAAAGCAGTCCCTATCATAATAAATGCTAAATGCCAAAGACCAGGAACCTGCAACGCCGCAGAGAAACTTTTAGTCAACAGTAACATAGCAGAAAAATTTCTGCCAAAAATAATTGCTGCACTGCGAGCACAAAACGTTGAAGTCAGAGGCTGCGAGCAAACAAGAAAAATAGTTCCTGACGTGAAAGCTGCAACTGAAGAAGACTGGTACACAGAATTTCTTGATTTGATAATCGGCGTGAAAGTAGTGAAAAACATAGATGAAGCCATCGCGCACATTAACAAGTACGGCACAAAACACTCAGATTCTATCCTGACAGCGGACTTTGATAAAGCGTTGCGCTTCATACGGGAAGTGGATTCGGCAGCAGTTTACTGGAATGCCTCTACACGGTTTACAGACGGCAACCAATTTGGGCTAGGCGCTGAAATCGGCATCAGCACACAAAAGTTACATGCACGAGGCCCAATGAGCATCCAACACTTGACTACAACAAAGTACTTCATTTTAGGCAGAGGACACACGCGGGAATAGCTGAACATGACACGCTGCCTGCTTCAGCGATTCCCCAAAGCGTTTTTATTTAAACAGAACAAATCAGGTATAGAATAGGAAAAGAATGAGGAATGAAAGCCCACTGGATCTTCATTTTTGTGGTATGCGGGACTCTTTTTGCGGTAGCGGCAACACCAGTTTTATTTGCTCAGCAAACGGGCTCTCTTACAGTTGAGCATGAACAGCACTGGGACACATATATGGTTGGTGGAACCTGCATCTTTGCCACCCAAAATATTCACCTTGCAGATTTAGACGCAGATGGAACTATCGAGATAATCACAGGCGGCTACACCTACAACATGGAAAACCAGACTCGAGTTCAAGCTTCTGCCCCGCTTAAAATCTGGAACTGGAACGGACAGAACCTTACATTGGAAACCAACTACAAATGGCCCGCTAACCAAGACGCGGCAGCTATAGTCTGCGTCACCTCAGGAGATGCCAATGTCGATGGCAAACTTAATCTTTTAACTGGAGGGCGCATGGCAAACCAGTCAGGTTTTTATGCACAACTTAGGATGTGGCGCTGGGACTGCAACGAATTAAGTTTGTTAACAAGCAGAGAATGGAACAGCACCCAAGGAACAAGCAGCGTCACGGCAGCAGTTATAATTGACGCGGATAACGATGGGAACCCTGAAATCTTCACAGCAGGCAGAAGCTTTTATTCTGAAACAAACCAAACTAACGCTGAACTGCGAGTTTGGCAATGGAACAACAGTGAACTAAATCTTCTAAAAACCTTTGAATGGAGCAGCGGCAACAGTTCCAGCGCCAACAGCATCGCAGCTGCAGACGTAAACAAAGACGGAAAAATCGAAGTAGTCACCGCGGGCTACAGCCAAGAGTTAACTAATAGTTCAGGGCAAATTTGCATTTGGCAATGGAACGGCACCGAGTTTACTTTACTGGAAAATCAAGAATGGCAAACTCAACCGAACATTTACGCTCTAACCAGTGCGGGCGGCGTCCAAGGGAACACAGTGGTTAACAACGTAAAAGTGGAAGATGTTGACGGAGACGGCGTAACAGAGATTGTCACTGGAGGCTTCACTTACGACGGCGAAAAAGTCAACGGGCAGCTTAGAATCTGGAATTTAACTGGGCAAACTGCAATGTTAGAAGCAAGCCAAGAGTGGACCAGCCAATATATAACTGAAGTCAAAGCAATCACGTTAAACGACGTGGACAAAGACGGCAACATAGAAGTCGTCACTAGCGGCGTAACTGCAGGGCAAACAAGCTTCGCAGAAAATGCAACCTCAGAGATGGCGCAGCTTAGGGTTTGGAGCTGGAATGGAAGCGAAATCACTTTGGAACACAGCGTTGACTGGACGGTGGGCGAAGGCGTCTGCGCTTGGAACGTAGCCTCAGGGGACGTAGACAAAGACGGAGTTGTGGAAATTATAACGGTAGGTTGCATGTACGTGTCTAACTTATGCGACCCCGACATGCGCATCTGGTCTATTAACCAGCAAAGTTCACCTATTCCTACAGAAATTGTAGAGCACGCAGCCACCCTACAAACAGAACTTTTTGCTGCAGCTGCAATAAGCATAGTAATCATTGCAGGAGCAACCGTTTACTTACTTAAAAAACGAGAACCCAAATAGATTAAAGACTTAACACTTCACCTGTTTTGTGGAAGAGTGCTGTTCCAGTAGTATATGTACCTGTATTTACCCTCAACGGGAAACGCGGCGTCATCATAAACGATGTCTAATCTTAAACGATACTGCAGCAACAGCCTAGTTGTAATGTTCCATATTTGGGGAGATTTCTCGTCGGGTCCCCAGTAACCCCAAATTCGGTCATCAGGCTTCCTCATACCCCATGCATAGTTACGTGGCAAAACCAAAACAGCCTCAGCTTGGCTTTCATCAGATGTAACGCGCACCTTTGAAGTTGACATGACATCATTGGAGAACTGTTCCAGCGCAGCAAAATGCTCGTCGGTCATCGCGCCCCCGTAGGGGTTATCTCCGACTTGTGGATAATTGAATATTACAATGTATTTTGCGCCTGCCTGATACGCGGTAAGCATCTGGTTATATAATTCCACGCCGCTGTCAAGGTAAGGTTGATCATTGTACTTCCACGTTATTATGGCGCCCCACTCTTTGTTTTGCAACCTAGCGGCGCCCCTTATGAAGGCGATGTCTTTAATGTAACTGTTGTTCCAGCCTAGCTGCGCCAAGAGCACATCGTATCCTGCGAGATAGTCCCACCAGAAGAGGGCATAATCAGAAGTGAACGTTTTGATGCCTGCACGGGTGATGTTTTTGAACGCTGAGTAGTCTCTGTAGAAGTAGGCAAAGGTTTTCGCTTCTAATTCGTAATCTTGAGGTTTAGTGCCGTTGACGCGGGCAGCTTCAATTTTAGCGTACATTTGAGCAAGAAGTGGTGTACGCGTCATGTTCGGTCTATTCAAAAGTCTCTCAAAGAAAGCTCGGTTTGTTTCATTATAAAAGATCGGCTGTCCAGAAGTCAGCAAGATCAGAATGGCGAAAAGCGGGTAGGTGGCCGTGAAGAAAATCGTGCCCAGGAAACCGCCAAGCAGGTCA
>JBNVCD010000111.1:4398-5659 GCA_050410875.1 Bathyarchaeia archaeon
TTATAATCTAATTGTATACCGCCGGGTTCATCGTCATAGTAGACGCCTTTGAATTGGTTGCCCCATCGAGTTTTACCGTTTAAGAAAATTTCATAGTGCCAATCCCATGTTTCATTGTCGTAGGTGCCCAAGTTAATGATTATGTTTAACCCTTGGGCAACAGCGTAGTCGCATATCTCGTAGATTGCGCTTTCATTTCTGCTTATTGGAAAAGACTGCAAAACAAAGAGGTTCGTGTACTCCTTGGTTCTGTCTATTAGCAGTTTAGCCTGTGTCACAGTGTTCCCGCAAAAACTGATGCCTACAAAACATTCAGGCTCCACGTTTTTATTAGCTAAATTTAAGGGAATAAAAAACACAGCAGACACCACAGTAAGCAACAGGATAGCTGCAAAAAGCAGGTAAAAACGCTTCACCCGTACTTTCACCTCTTTGCGGAAACTGCAGACAGCGCCACTGCAAGTTTCTCATTTCAATATTGCTTAATCGGATAGATATGGCTTGTCATATTGAGCGTTACCGTTTAAACTGAGAGGACACAGCTTACAGCGGCCTTCACGTAAACGTTGCAAAAGCTATTTTTCTTCTTGTGTTCGCTCCCAAAGTTCTAGCGCTTGCTTTTTTAGTTCACGGCGTTTCTTCTGCAAAAAATTGTACACCGTGTGATGTTGACTGCCCTGTATGAGCATCTGGACGGCGTTTCGTGCAATATCCACCTGCTCAAATGTGCCGATTAACCCCACCGTGTGACCGTAAACCACCACATCTGCCTCTGTAAGCTCCTCGATGGTCTTTCGGGTTTTCCCGTTCATACCGATTATGCGCCCTTTGACGCGTTTGATATCTGATTCTGATCTGCCGAAGATGGCGCGTAAATCAACAAAATCAAACACTGTGTCTTCATTGCGTAAAATACGGAAGGCATTCTCAGGGGGGAAACCCCGGCCGATTGCGGTCACCACATCTTTGGCTTTGAACAGCAAAGAAGGGTCTGGTGCTTTTTCAGTAAGTGTTATCTCTACTCCGCCATCTTCACTTTCCACGCGAAGTTCAACGTGCAACTGCTCTTCTATTGTGCGTTTCACTTTGCCGTCGGGACCAACCAGCACTCCAATACGCTCTTTTGGAATACGCACAAACGCGCTTGGTTTAGCCATATTAACCAGCAACCTTCCTGTAAACTTCCTCGTTTGAAAGAACTTTTACGCCTAAACGACTAAAAAACCTATTCACGTTCGTAATATCTCTGTTCAACAAAAAC
>JBNVCD010000112.1:0-3955 GCA_050410875.1 Bathyarchaeia archaeon
ACATCCAAGTAAGCTTCGTCTATGCCTACTTGCTCGAATGCGTCAGCGTATCTTCGGAGTATACTCATAATTTTGTCACTGATGTTCTGGTAAAAATCGTAGTCAACCGGCAAAAAAACCGCGTCTGTACCTTCCAGCTTCTTTTTTGCTAGGAACAACGGCATGCCTGATTTAACGCCGTATTTGCGGGCAACATAGTTGCTCGTGCTAACCGCGCCGCTGTCTTCTGTGCGGCCTGAATACATCCCCACGACTACTGGTTTGTCTTTTAAGGTGGGGTTGCGGAGTTCTTCACATTGTGCAAAAAAGTAATCCAAGTCCACAAGCATGACTACCCTTTGTCTGGCAGGCAACTGTTTTGTCACCTCCGCGTTGTATTCAGTAACCATGAACCGTCGCATGGTGCAGTGTTAAGTTGCGTCAGGTTTTCTCTGCAGACTCCAAACTTCATGCCGTTTGCTGTCGCTAAATCCCGTGTGTTTTTCATAAGTTTATAACGTAGATCCCGGGGTAAGAGGATGCTTCCGCCTATTTTTTCGCCCTCTTGAAAGTATAGAGGTTTTAGTTTTTCTGCAACGGCAGGGAAGGCTTGACAGAAGCGGCGCCAGTTGTCAGGTTTAACTTTGTATGTTGAGCTGGTTATGTGTTTGACGCCGACGGCTGCAAGGGTTTTAATGAGTTTTTCTGGTTGATCATTAATTAAGGGCACTATAGGGTCCACGCGGGCGGACACAGGAATACCTTTGTGGATTAACTCTTGGGCTGCCCTCAACCGTTCACCTACAGATGGCGCGGCGGGTTCAAGAATTTTGGCTATGTTTTCGTCGTCCGTTGTTATCGTAAACGCAACTGTCGCTTGGGTTCTGCTGAGTAAGTCGTCGTCGCGGACGACAAGGTTTGATTTTGTGATTACCTGAATTTTGCAGTTGCTCTCCGCGAGGATTTCTAGACATCGACGTGTCAACCCTGCGGTGGCTTCAATCCGCGGGTACGGATCCGAAGAATTAGAAATCGAAATTACTTCACCTCGGAGCTTCTTAGCTTCCCTCTTTAAAGTTGAAAGTAACTCTTTTTTTGGTCGGCAATCTGCAAAATTAGGAATATAGCTTGATGCGTAGCAATACACGCATTTATGGTCGCATCCACTGTAAGGGTTAAAAGTAAGTTTAGGCGGACACGTGCACATGTTGCTGCGCCACGGGTCAAAGTCAGAAATCAGAGGCACCGTATTTCACTGCACAATATCAGAAGATAGCGGCAAACAAAAACTATTCGCTGCGCACAGAATTTAGATGTCAACCAAAAAATTTTGTTCAATATAAAAATAGGGCCGCATTTGGCTTCTAACCAACTTCAGGTTAAGATTGAAGTAGCAAAATTGCTTTAGCTAAATCCCCGTCACATTCAATCAAAGCTTTCCGTGCTGCCTCAGCACTTTTACCCGTTTGCCCTGCTACTAACTGCACATCCTCCTCTGAAATTGCTGGCGCCGGCGAAGCTGAAGCCTTCGGTTGTGGTGCTCTCTCACTTACGTTTCCGCCTGCTACTTGAAAGATTTTCTGTCCTTGAACCTGAACAATGGCAACTTCAGGCTCCGCAATTACGATTTCTTTGATGGGCGTCCGTATAATGACCTCTTCCACATCGTCCACAGCAGACATGTTCATACCCATACGTTGCATCATGCGCTTTGCGTCACGAGGATTCAACCGCCTTTGCATCCTGTTCCACTTCCAAAAACTATTCTACACAACAGACAGATATACTTAACTTACCTGTCGCCGCTGCAGCCGTGACGAACCTTTACAGCAACCCCCGTCTTGAAAGACTGCATTTCTGCGCCGCCCAGCAAAGCGCGTCCCACCGCCAGCACTTGGCCATCCTCGTCAATCACTACTACCTCGTCTTTTGACCGAATTTCCCCGTCAGCTCTGACAACATGTGCAGCGAAAACGTCGCCGCCCTCAGCAATAAACTTCTTCACATCATCACGTACCACAACAAAACAGTGCAAAGGCGCTTCTTTCTCAACTAACCTTTGGGCCGCAAAGATACTCAAAGAAAACAGGCTGTCCGTAGGACGAAGCGTAGCCAACCTTTTGCCATCCAAATTAACATATCGTATCCGTTTTGTAGTAGGCGAGTAAACGACATCGACGTCGTCAGGAAAAAGTTTCTCTCCGGTTCCTCGCCCAAACTGGTAGTCGGCGATGCTTCGAATTTGTTTTAGAGCGTTGTCCACTTGGTTTCACCATTTAAAGGGGTGTTCGGATTCGACAACTATAAACATAGCTTGCGCAATAAAAACAAACTGGGTAGACCTACCAATGCGATGCGAAGTGTGCGGACGTAAAATCCACGAGAACCCAAACAAAGTCGTAATTGAGGGTGCAAAACTGACTGTTTGCCGCGAATGTGCCAAGCATGGAACGAGCACTTGGTCAGAGGCGCCAAAACCTAAGGTTGAACTTCAAAAACCAAATCTTTCCCCTTCAGTTTTAGCTTCCACTTCACGGCCAATTCCGATCAAAAAAAGAGTTAGCCAACCCAAAGTGGATACTACGCAAGAAATCGTGGAGGACTACGGTGAAGTGATACGGCAGGCAAGAGAAAAGGCTGGGTTGAGCCACGAAGAACTGGGCAAAAAAATAAATGAAAAAGAATCTCTACTCAGGAAAATTGAAACTGGTAAAGTTGCCCCCAACGATCTGCTTGTGTCCAAACTTGAGCATACCCTAAAAATTAAGTTGCTTGTTCCAATCTCTGAGGAAAAAGCTGCTGCGCCTAAAACCGCAAAAACTGCGAGCGCAGAGTTGACACTTGGCGATATTATCCAATTCGACAAGAAAAACAAGGGAGCTGACGCCACACAACGAAAGCAATCATAGTGCAGCGACGACTAAACCGTGAGCAATCAACTCTGCTTGAACTTAAACACTTAGCTGAATCCGCAGGGTACACAGTTGTAGGGCAACTTGAGCAGACACGGCGGCCTGACCCCCGCTACCAAATTGGCGCAGGAAAAGTTGAGGAACTCGTCAACTTAGTTAAGGAAAAAGATGCAAAAAAAATAATTTTCGACAACAACCTAAAACCCCTTCAAGCGTACAACTTAGCTAAAGCCACAAAAGTTGAAGTGATAGACCGTTTCCAGCTAATTCTGGAAATTTTCACGAGGAGAGCCACAACGACCGAAGCCAAACTGCAAATTCAACTGGCAACCCAGAAAAATGAACTCAAACACGCCAAAGAAAAAGTTCGTCTAACAAAAATGGGCGAGCAACCCGGCTTTATGGGCATAGGCGTTTACGAGGCTGAGGTTTACATAGAAGCCATCAAACGTCAAATCCACACAATACAGAAAAAACTCAAACGGGTTCGAGAAAAACGTGTACTTCACCGTGACCGAAGAGCCGAACTAGGCTTCTCATCCATCGCTCTTGCCGGATACACAAACGCGGGCAAAAGCTCATTATTTAACGCTCTAGCCGAGCAAACTGCACGTGTAGACAATGCCCTCTTCACCACGCTTTCAACCACTACAAGACTTGTAGAGTTCTCTAAGCGTAGATTCCTGCTGACTGACACCGTAGGCTTCATTGACCGGTTGCCTCTATCTCTAATTGAAGCGTTCCACTCCACGCTGGAGGAGACAATATATTCTGACCTCATACTTCTAGTCATAGATGTAAGCGAACCCCTGCAGACTATAGAGAAAAAACTCAAAACTTGCCACGAAACCATAGAGCACATCGGCGCATCAAACGTGCCAGTAATAACCGTGTTTAACAAAATCGACAAACTAAGCGAAGCTGAACTAAAACAAAAATTCGAAATCCTCAAAGATGAAACAAAGAACCCCGTTTTAGTTTCAGCGTTAACCAGAACAAACCTAGACAAGTTGCGCAAAGAAATTTTGAAAAAGCTTGAAGGTTACATCCAAGCTTCGTTTTCT
>JBNVCD010000112.1:3965-5593 GCA_050410875.1 Bathyarchaeia archaeon
AAGCTATGCCACTAGTTTCGTGGGTTCACGCCGAGGCAGACGTGAAGAAAACTGAGTACATAGATAGTAACGTGCAAATTGTTTTCGAGGCTACCCCTGAATTCGCAGAAAAAATTAAAAAACGCGTGCATGAACTTAAAGGAAAATTTGAAGCAACTCATCCGCCCAAAGACGAGAAGGCAGCATAATGCAAACAAAAGTTGTTGTTTTACGTTGGGGGCACCGTCCACAAAGGGACGCTAGGCTTACCACTCATGTGGCGTTAGCAGCACGTGCGTTAGGCGCAGCAGGCTTTGTCCTGTCGGACATCGTGGATAACTCCATTCAAAAGACAATAGAGCAAGTTAAAGCGCAGTGGGGCGGAAACTTCTCCTTTGAAATGGGCACCCCGTGGAAGAAAGTTGTCAAAGACTGGAAGCAGAAAGGCGGCATAGTTGTTCATTTGACTGCCTACGGCGAAAATATACAATCAAGCAATGTCCTCAACGAAATACGAGCCCTCCAAAAGGACGTTCTGGTTCTGGTGGGTAGCCAAAAAGTGCCTCCTGCCTTCTACTCTGCGGATGTTTCTGACTTCAACGTTGCCGTGGGCAATCAACCCCACTCTGAATGCGCCGCGTTAGCCATATTTCTGGACAGATTCTTTGAAGGAAAAGCTTTAGCAGCGTCATTTGAGAACGCTAAAAAGCGCATAGTCCCCAAGAAGCGAGGCAAACAAGTGGAGTAAAACAATAATTTTGGCTAGGGTGGCGCAGAAGAGTTTTATGCAACGACTATGCAATATTTATAGTGTTCAAGGAACTCGAATATGTTATCAACAATTGACGATGCAACTTTGATGAAAGTGGCAGTTTCTCTCGGCGAGGAAGAGGCTGTAAAACTTATCGAATTTCTAAAGAACATGGATGAAATCACAGACGACGAAATAGCCAACAAAACAGGAATCAGGCTTAACTCAGTTCGTAAAATCCTCTACAAACTCTATGATCACTCTCTTGTGAGTTTGAGGCGGACACGTGACCCGAAAACTGGCTGGTTCATTTTTCACTGGAAACTTCAACCAGACCAGCTGGAAGGCTTCATTTTAAGTCAAAAAAGAAGAGTCCTCGAGAAACTCTGCGTCAGGCTGGAGTACGAGAGCACTCATGACTTTTACTATTGCAACACGCCGGGGTGCCGCAGAGTTACTTTTGAAGAAGCGGTAGAAGCGGTTTTCCACTGCAACGGATGTGGTAAACCCTTAGTTCATTTTGAAAACGGTAAAATGACCCAGAAACTAGCCGAAAAAGTTGAGCAGCTCCGCAAGGAACTAGGTGAGTAAGCTGCTTCCTACAAGAGAGGAAGCCCTGCGTCTTCTCCGCAAAAATCGGTGTTCCAAAAATGTAATTGCCCACTGTGAGGCGGTGGCGAAGCTTGCCCGAGAAACAGCGGAGATCTGCAAAAAGAAAGGTTTGAACGTTGACGTTGACCTCGTGGAGATTGGTGCTCTCCTGCACGATGTTGGCAGATCCAAAACTCACAGTGTCCACCACGTCGTTGCAGGCGTCGAGATAGCAAAAAAAGCCGGGGTGCCTGAACCTGTAATTTCAATTATCCAGTGTCACGTCGGCGGCGGTTATACCGCCGCC
>JBNVCD010000113.1:0-3244 GCA_050410875.1 Bathyarchaeia archaeon
AAGGGAGCCCTGAAACAGGGGCTTACCTGTAGTAAATCGGCGTATGATGTTGCTCAGCAGCAAGTAGAACCCGCTTGCTGCGGCTATCAAAACAGAAGTGCTAAGCACGGTGAGGGGAAACATGATCTGGGAAATCGGAGACAACCCATTTGGCAGAAGTGGCGTGATGAGAATTTGGGGGAAAACGGGAAGAGCCACGGCTATGCACATGAAAGCTTTTGAGTCGGCGCCTCCAAAAGCGCCTGTGTAAAACAGAAGCAAAGCAAAAACTGTGGTTAAGCCAGCGCTTAAAGCGAAAGTTGGAAACATAGCTTGGTCGTAGAGGGCAAACTCTACCGTTGAGAGAGCAAGGGCTATTGGCGCGTATAGCGCCCAGACCTTGTTGCTTACTTCTCGGGTTTTGTAGTCGCTCCATGAAGAGTAAAGAAGGAAGGCTAATGTGACGGCTACTCTTGCGGCAACAAAGATTAATTGCAATGTTGAAGCCTCTTGGTTTGATGTTTCTATAATGTGTGGCGTGTTGGCGTATTAATAGGATGCGTTCTTAGCCTTCAGAGTTAGTTGCTTGTTTTTATCGTGAGTTGCGGGGGGATCTCGACGAGTACCCACAGACCCGTTTTGGTTCCGCCTGGTTGAAATATCGGCAACGCTGCCTCATCAAAGGTTACGACGGCTCCGCTCCAAGTTATGTCGTATCCGTTTGGAAATAAAGGAACATGTCCCAGAGATTGTGTTACGGGTGACAGCTCTATTGTTTTTGTTGAGCCTACGCTGACGTTAAGTGAACCGGTAATGGCGTTTGCGTATGGCGGGTCAAAGGCGTATAGGTTCTGGTTTGCTGTGCTGGTGAACATGACGCCTGCGCCTTTTGTGGCGGCGAAGTTGTCTGTGAATTGGCTCCAATGGTGGTTTGTAGAGGGCGTGTTTGGATGGTTGTAGTTGATGAAGGTGCCGTTGCCGTTGACTACGTTGGGGTAGTTGCGGTATGTTCCGTTTTCAGTCTGGATGTCTATAGCTGAAGCTGAGGAAAGTTTAACAGGGCACAGGTCGATTAGCGTTCTATCCTGTGTTGAAGCAGGAAAAATCAAGCGCAGCTGGTAGGTAAAGTAGGTGGCGTTAGCAGGCAAAGTTATGACTATATGTGAGTATATGTTTGGGCAGTTGTCTGCGCCGCTGGTGTATTCAGCTTCGCCTTGAACAATATCTCTGATGACGCCGTTGTGTATGGTGTATGCTAACTCGGGGTCGGTGGTATCTTCCTCGTTGTTTACTCGCATTAGTTTGGTGATTATTGTTTCTGTTCCTGACGTCGAGGTTACTGTGAAGCCTGAGGCTGCAAATTCTAATCTGAGTTTCCCGTTGCTTAATATTCTGGCAGCAGGGTCATCGTTGAAGTAGACGTTAGTGAAAGCCAGCGGTGTTTGGGTTGCTTGGTCGCTGCCGTTCCACCAGATTGTGAACTCGGTCACCTGCGTGTTTACGAGGAAGACTATCATTTGTGTGTTGCCGAAAATGGTGGCGTTGTTGGTTAAGCCCAGCGGCACTGTGTATCCTGAAGCCCAGTCTTCCACTTGGAAGGGCACCTCCACGTTTCTGCCGTCGCGCAGGGTTTGGTTCACGTGGATAGCCCTCACTGGAACCGGGGGAATCGGGATTGCTTCAGTTGCAAGTTTCAGGTTTTGCCCCAGCCAGCGTATTGTGCCGTTTTGGAGAACTTCAACGGCCACTGTCGCAGCGGGGTCATTTAAACTGGTGAAAAGCGTGTGGTCTGATTCAGGCCTAATCAGAACGGAATCGATTTGCCAACTATTTTGAATTTTATCTTGGGGTGTGTGGAAACGTATAGTGAATTGCGGTGAGTCTAAGTAGGCTGCTATGGAAACGTTATTCCAAGTGTTGCTGGCAAGTCCGTTCAGAACGTTATGCCAGTAACCGTTATGCCAGACGTCAACCTTCAAGTCTGCAGCTGCGGCTGGGCCTGTTTTTATGCAGAGTGTTGGGCGGGGATTCATGTAAGATAGGTCTAGCGTTGTCCACTGTTCTTCAAGGTTGAGTTCGTACACAGCGCCTGACGGTTTCAAGGTGACGAGGTCAACTTTTACGTCAAACTGAGTGGACGTTACTTTCGTAGCGGTCAATTTTATTTTCCAGCCGCCAAGTACATCTCTAAACTCGGTTGGGCGTGTATTGACTATTTGGTTTATTTTCAAGTCAGTCGTGTTTAAAGTTGATGTGAAGTAGCCATCGCCGCTGGTTGCGTACTGTTCTGTTTGGAAGTTGAAAAGTTGGAACGTGGCATTCACGTCTGCTGTGGCAGAGGCGTCGATAGACCATGAGATTTCCTCCCAGTTGGTTGTGTCTGACCAGCCTGAGAACTCGATTTCGCACGCGTATGCCGTTGCAGGGGCATAGGTGCAGTAGATGGAGTACAGTGTTGTTTCATGAGAAAAACTCGGTGAGGCGGGCCAACTTCCGTATGCCCTGTTAAAGCGGTGCCCTTGGTCTGAAGAGCCAGCTGAGGAGTACATGTAGACGTTGCCGCTTCCAGAATCTGACCACGCGACAAGTAAGTATGTTGTATTTGCACTCAAGATGGGTTTTGGGTCTGGAAAATTGAAGGTAACCCATTGGCCTGTTGCCGTAACCGTTTTTTCTTCGGTGGCTGCAATGAAAGTGTGGAGGCTAGAATAGAGGGCTGCTTTAACTTTTCTGTTGTTACATGATAAGTAAACTGATATGCTTTGAGCTTGGCCACCTGTGGGCACCTGGAAAGATGAACCGCGAATCGTGTCTTCGATGCTTCTGGAGGTTCCGCCGGCACTTGTGTACCCGAAAGTGGCTGAGCCTGAAAAGGCAACGCCGTAAGAGTGGAACTGCATATACGCCTCGTTGTCGCTTTGCAAATCAGAAAGTGAACCGCTGTGTAGCGTTGTTGATCCTAGGGGAACAGTTGCCGAGGGGTAGTAGTTCTGTGATGTTGTGCCCACGTTTTCTTCTGTTAAAACGTCGTAAACGTCGTCGGGCGCCGACTGCTGTGCTGGGAAGTTGCTGTGGAATCCTACGCCTTGTAGGGAACTGTCTACGTAGTCTCCTTCCGCGAAAGTGCTGTTAAACAATAATGACGCGGTGTAGTGGCTAAACGATGATGCTGTGACAGATACGCCTCGGGTGTCTGTTACTTGTACAGTGTAAGCTGAGGGGTTAATTTCGGCGGGTGCAACAATCAAGTAGGTGCCGTTTGCAA
>JBNVCD010000113.1:3254-5534 GCA_050410875.1 Bathyarchaeia archaeon
ACTTGTTGGGTTCACCAGTTCCCAAGTGAGGTTGGAGTAGCGGTAACGGTAGAACTTGAAGCTTTGTCTGCCTAGATTGCTCAGCGGTTGGTTTTCGTCTTCATACACCGTTAGGCGCAGTTGATTTGCTTCGGAGTCAGAAATTTTCACGTGAAGGCGGCAAAATGTTGAGTACGTAACTCCGCTTATGCCTAGCCCAGACAAGGCGTAGGTGACAGTTATGTTTCCTTCACTAAAGCTGGAGTTTGTGAACCAGTTCGCCTGCAAATCCAGATTATTCAAAGTGAAAGAGGCGCCCCACTCAGGGCGGATGTCGGCTATGTGTGCTAAACCGCTGTTCAAATAGTTGGTGGCTAGGATGCGGGCGTAAGAGGCGTTTCCCGTAACCTGCAGGACCGAGCCGTAGTAGCCGACGGTGAAGCCTAAGACTTGTTTTAGAGACAAGTTGGTTTCATCGATGGCGCTTAGAGTTTGTGGTTCGCTTTGGAAAGAGCTGTAACGTATTGATGAGTAGGTCACCATAACGGATGAAACTAAAATTACCGCCACGAATAGGGCTGCAATTACGGAAAATTGACCCCTGCTGTTCATGGCTATACGCCTCCCACTAAGCCAAGTTGCAAAACGACCAGCCGTGAAGTGCCATATTCCGTGTAGTCCGACGCGTATTTTCTTGGCTTATAATCTCCAAGTAAGCCCAGAGCGGTAAGTCGGACGTCAGGTGTACGGGTTACGCCTAAAGCTAAAAAACCGCCTTGGAAAATTTTCGTGCCGTTTACTTCTGTTTCGTGCCTGTAAACTGCACCGGGGTTCCAGTTCTCTACTGTATCGAAAATTTTGGTTGTTACGTTTAGGTTATACGTACTGAGTATACTTGTTGGTAGACAACGAGGGGCTGTCTGGTAGGGAGCAGGATAAATTCCGTAGTAATTGCAGTTTTCCACTGCTTGAGGAGTCAAGTATATGACGGGGGCTAGGCTTTCGGTTATTGAAGTTGAAGAAAAAGTGTAGGTTTGGTTATCTAAGCCTTGAAGGAAGGCGTTGAGTGCTGCTGGACCCACCTGCTTCATGCCGTAGATGCCCCAGCCGTTTTGGTCATCAGGAAATTTGGCGGTGTTTGCAACGTAATACATTGGGTAGCCAACTATGCTTACCCATGTCCAGTTGTATTGCAGAACCCGCTGGCCTAAAGTGTAACAGTACAAGGCATAAGAGTTGTGCTGGGAGTCATAGCCTACGCCAACGCTTGAATAGTAGCCGTCTGGAATTGGCACTGCTTCGCCAAAAGTGTTTATTACAACGGCGTTTTGAAGCGTCTCGTCTGCTATGGCGGTGCCGTTGAGGAGTTGCCCAAGTTGGCTTGTGTTTTGTACGAATACGGTGCGCACAAAGAAGGGTGATAGTATCCTGTAGAGGTCAGTTGCTAAGCTGCTATGGGTGTAGCCGGTTGTCCACCAACTGTTGGCGTCGCTACAGTTGAGTATATACAGTGTTACGCCGCCGTGGTGTTCACCTATCTTTTCGGGGGTAACATTGAAAGTCACGTTAGAAGAGGCAACTAAATATGAGGATACATCAGTGGTTATGCCTAAATTTTCTGCGTTGGAAACTGATTTTAAAGAATTGTAAATTGTGGCGCCCTGGTGGTTGTAGTTGGCTACGTCGTAGATTGTCAAGTTGTACAAAACGTTTGGAGGCAGGGCAGCTGAAAGCGCCACGTGTAGTTCAGTCCAGAGTGTCTCGTTGTCTACGTCAAAAGCGGCGCGGCTCAAATCATAATTTGAATCCAAAATTTGTAGGGTCGTTAACGCTAACCGCCTGAGGTTGATTGGGGAAACTTGACGGGGCCAAGGAAGCACGGCAAATTGAGAACTTGCTATGAAGGCTCCTGTGATGATGATTATGACGATGAGAACTTCAATTGTACGCATCATTAGCCAATCACCTGTGAGCCTTCTAAACTCCACATTGAAAGCTTCGCTTGGTAGGCGATTCCGTTGACTGTAACGTGGCGCATGTCCGTGGCTACCCATTCTTGATTTGCAGGTTCACCTCCAAAAGTGACGGGAAACGCCAGTGAACTTATGCCCCACGGCATGATTACGGCGCCGTTTTCCCGTTGGCTTTTACTGTAGGTTACGATGAGGATGCCGCTGCTTTGGGTGCTTATGGTCAAGTTAGTATAGGCGTGTTGCGGGTCTTGTCCATAGTTGAGTTTGCCTACGACGCCACCTTTGTTTTGCTCAGCGAAGACTACACCTTCCGCGAAATGCCCCTCGA
>JBNVCD010000114.1:0-5523 GCA_050410875.1 Bathyarchaeia archaeon
GGTTTTTTCTCTTTTTTCTGCCGTCATTTAGCAGGTATCAAAGATTTCTGGAAGGCGGGATTCTTATTGTGAATTTTGCTCCCTTGTTGGGTGTGCCTTCTTCCGTTATGGTCCAACCGTAAAGTTCGCATGCTCTTTTGATTAAATATAAGCCGTAGCCTGCGCCTTGTCCGAAACCTTTGGCGAACAATTTTTCTTTATCTGCAGGTTTTATACCTACGCCGTCGTCTTCGTAGATTATATTCTCTGCGCCGTCTGTGCTTTGTTGGTGGCTTACTTTGATTGTGGTTACTGTTTTGCCGTGTTTGAGGGAGTTGTCAATTAAATTGTTAAAAATAGTGGTTAACAGGGAGTCAGCGTTAACTGTCAGATCTTCAACTTTATTGATGATTTTCACACTTTTTAAATCGGAAAACAATGAAGCCGCGTCGTTTACTGCTTTGCCAACGTTAATTGGTTCTAGCGCGTGGCTACCTATTTGCTCATAAATTTTGGATGCATCAAGTATTCTTTGGATTTTATCTAGTGCGTCTTCAATTTTATTTAAGCGCTGAGTTAGTTCAGGTTTATCTTCAGCTAATTTTTTTGTTAAGTTCAATGCGGTTTTGATGTTGAAGATTTTATTGCCTATGTCATGGCTTATAAAGCCGCTGAGTACGGCTAGTTTGTCTTCGAGCTTTTTGCGTTCTGTTAAATCTATAACTCTAGAGAAGATTGAGAGTGTTTTCCCGTTAGAGTCATAAACTACCGAGTTGTACCACTCACAATAAATAACAGTTCCGTCTTTTCGATAATTACGATTACTATGGACGCCACTTTGACACTTTCCAGTCAGCATGTCGACTATTATTTGTCTGACTTTTTGTAGATCTTCAAGATATACTATGTTTAATTCGGAAATGTTTTTACCCAAAACTTCATTTGATTGCCAACCGAACATTCTTTCAGCTTCTTTGGACCACCGGATTATTTTGTAGTCAGAGGTGAACTCGATTTCGGCAAGTGGAGAATTGAGAATGTGTGCCTCTAAACGTTGTTTGACCTGATTAATTTCTTCTTGAGTCAGCTTTTGCTCGGTTATATCAAAAATGTAGTGAACGTAAAGTTCGTCGTTGTATGGAACCCAGATGCCTTGGTAGTATTTTCCTTTATAGGTAACTTCAAGTTGTTGAGGCTCATTTGTTTCCCACAATTGGGGTGCACGACAAAAAGGGCAGGGGAGGTCTCTTTCGGCGCAAACTTTGTAGCAGTATTTGCCGGCTACTGCTCCGATCTCTCTTGCCATTTTGTTGGATGCCACAATTTCTCTGGTTTCTTTCTTCAAAATCAGAGCAATGCAGGGTAAATTATCCAGAAGGGTGGTCTTTAATGCGATTTCTTTTTCTATTAACGCTTGGGTTTCTTTTTGTTCAGTTATATCGTCCAGTTCGGCAACATAAAGAACAGGTTTACCTTCGCTATCACGTATTGCGCTCACAACAACTTTCCCGTACCGTACGCTACCATCCTTTCTTATGTGCCGCCGCTCTTGACTGAAAAACGGAACAGCCCCAGAGGCGAGTTTAGACATGTTTGAAATGCTTTCGTTAACATCGTCTGGATGTACAAAATCTTTGAAGGATAGTTTCTTTAGTTCATCTTCTGAATAACCCGTTATTCTGCAGAACGATTCGTTTGCGCTCAGGATCTTGAAATCTGGAGAAGTTGTTGCTATACCAATGGGAGCGTTAGAAACAATCGCTTCTAACCGTGCATAACTATTCTTGAGTAATTCCTCTGCTTTTTTGCGTTCAGTGATGTTGACGGCAAGTTCTAAAGCAGAGGTAACCTTGCCTGATTCATCTTTAATCGGCGTAACAATCAACTCAACCCACACAGGATTACCATCTTTATCCACCGTTTGGAATACGTGAGAGTCAAAAAGTGCACCCTCGAGGACTTTTTTAACTCCACAATCAGGACAAACATCGTCTAGATTGTTAAAAGTGGAGTAGCAAAGTTTACCCGCCACAGGGGACCCTACGATATTTTCCATCAGGCGGTTAGCCCAAACAATACGGTAGTTCTTGTCTATAATCGCCAAACCAGCTCCGACATTAGCGGTAACACTCTCTAAAATGTCACGTTGCCACGCAAGCTCATACCTCGTCTTGGCGCGTTCAGCCAACAGACGTATAGCATGAGCCAATTCGCCGTAAACCGTCTGCGGCGAACCTTGCTTATTTAAGTAGTAATCAGCGCCCAAATTCAACGCTTTTATTGCAACTTCTTCTCTGCCCTTACCAGTAAACAAAATAAATGGTATATCTTTACTCTTTTTTAGTTCACCTAAAAAATACAGCCCATCCTTTTTAGGCATCTCATAATCCGCAACAACCACATCGTAAACGCCACCTTTAAGCTTCTGGAAAGCTTCATCAACACTTAACGCGTGGTCAACCTCAAAATTGTTCTCTGTCTGAAGAATCTCTTTTGAGATTTCCAAGAAAGAGGAGTCATCATCAACATGCAAAACACGAATAGGCTTGGCTAATGCTAAGTTCTGATTCAAGACGGATATCCTACTTTTAGCCAAAAGGCAATACCAAAATTCACTTTTAGGATTGCCGTATATAAACCGTGTTGATTACTACCGCAATAACCTCAATGTCTAATCTAAAAATCTAATCTAAAATCCAATCTACAACTCATAAGCAGAATAGCAGAAGAGATATAGTAATACACGAAGACGAAAAAGCCAACTGCCATTTTGACTTGGACGTTTGATAGCGGCGTAATTTAAATTGAGTGTGCTACTGTTCTCAATTTGGATTGCTCTTTTTTGTGTTTTTTAGTTTTTGTTGAAGGGTTCTCTTAGCTGGTTTGCTTGTTTGAAGAGGTTTGTTAGCTCTTCGTCTGCTGCGCCTGCTCGTAGGGGGGTTAAGAGGTCGGTGAGGTTGTCGTTTTTCATGAGGCATGGTTTTAATTTTCCGTCGCTTGTGAGGCGCATGCGTGTGCAGTGCATGCAGAATTCTGTGTTTTCGATAGGGTGTACGACTTCGACGGTGACGTGGGGCAGGTGGTAGATGCGGCGGTTGTGCATGAAGCGACGACTTTCTGTGGTGAGGGCTTTTTCTTTGAGCAGGGCTTCTTGTTTGTCTATGGTTTGGTGGTGGGTTGCGTAGTAGGTGCTGCTTACGTTTACTGGGTCTAATTCTATGAGTTGTAGAACGGTGCCGCTTTGGCGTGCAAAGTCTATGAGGTCGGGTACGTCGTTTTCGTTTATGTTTTTTAGGATGACCATGTTGAGTTTGACTGGGCAGAAATTGGCTTTGACGGCGGCTTGGATTCCTGCTATGGCTTGTTGTAGGTTGCCGCCTGTTAGTTTGTGGTAGGTTTGGGGGTTTAGGGTGGGTAGGCTTATGTTTACACGTTTTAATCCTGCGTTGTGGAGTTTTTCTGCTATGGGCGCTAATAGCATGCCGTTTGTGGTCATGGAAAGGTCTTTGACGCCGGGGATTTGGGCGATGCCTTCGACTATGTCGCAGAGGTCTTGGCGCATGAGGGGTTCGCCGCCTGTCAGCTTAATTCTTTGGATGCCAAGGTTCACTGCGATTTTGGTTATTCGGATAATTTCGGCGGGGGACATTTTCTCGACTGTGCGGTTTGCCTGTTTCACTTCGCCTTCTCTGTGGCAGTATGTGCAGTGTAGGTTACACCGTTGAGTGACTGAGATGCGTAGGTTGAGTAGGGGGCGACCGCAGTTGTCGGTTAAGGTCATGCGTTATTCCCGTGCGTGCTTAACGATGTGAGGCGCCTCGGGAGATATAAGCAATTCTACTGAAAGTCGCACAGCGTCAGGGGAGCCAGGTATGCAAAACAAGGCTTTGCCGTTGGCTACGCCAGCGATGGCGCGGGACATAAGCGCGGCTGAGCCGATCTGGTTGTAGCTCAAGTGCCTAAAAATCTCCCCAAAGCCAGGCAAGGTTTTATCTAGGAACGGGGCAACCGTTTCGATCGTGATGTCGCGTTGGGTGACGCCTGTGCCGCCGCAGAAAATTGCCGCGTCTATTGCTGCGTTGTTTACCACGCTTTTTACGGCGTGTTCAATCATAGCCTTATCGTCGGCTATTAGCCGCCTAAACAGTACATTGTGCCCTGCTTTCTTTAACAGGGATTCAACTGTGTCTCCTGAGGGATCCTGTGGGTTTTCGCCTTTTTGCAGGGCTTCGTATCGGGAGGTACTGCAGGTGAAAACTGCAAAGTTGAGTTTTCTTGGCGCGTGGGACTTGTGGGTTTTGGTGCTTTCACTCATGTTTGTTACGCCTGCTTGATTTTCTTAACGACGTGTATGTCTGCGATTGTGGTGGTTGGGTATTGCCCCTCTGCGTCTTTTTCGTACTGTTTGGTCATGTCCCAAATTGTCAACAGCGCCGTTGAAACTGCTGTTAACGCTTCCATCTCTACGCCTGTTTGGGCACGCGTCTTGACTCGCGCTGTTACCTGGATGGTGGTTTTGTCCAAAATTTTGGTTTCAACTTCCACGTTGGTTAACGGCAACGGGTGACACAACGGGATAAGCTCGCTGGTTTTTTTGGCGGCCAGTATACCTGCGATTTTCGCGGTGTACAACGGGTCGCCCTTCAAGATTTTGCCGTCTTTTATATACGTAACCGTTTCAGGTTTAAGCTTAATTGTCCCCGCCGCGGTTGCTTCGCGGAAAATTTCGGCTTTTGACGATACATCCACCATGGTCATAGATTTTTCTCCTTAACTTGAGTTTTTGTTTGTCTCTCCCCACGCGTCAATTAAGTCCTGTATGGCTTTGGCTTTTTTGGACGCTTGGTTAAACCTGTACATGCGGATTCTGCCATATACTCTTTGCTGCAAGATGCTTTCTTGCTCAAGAAGTTTTAGATGCTGACTTGCAGTGGCAAAGTTCACGCCTATTCGGCGGGCTACGCCTGAAACGTTGAGTTCACCTAAGCGATAGATGAGCTTGAGAATTTTGACGCGCAACTTTGAGGAAAAAACTTCTTCGAGCTCCATTTCATCTTCTGCCTCTTTGAAGTGATGCCCGCAGCGTCTGCGATAGTTCTTCAGCTGAAACCGCAGGCAAGTAAATAAGAGTCGACCTGCCTCTCTGCGTGGTTCCTGAGATTTCGGTTTTCAAAATGCCCAAGGCAGAAAGCGTCTGAACGTACTTCCAGAGCATAGTGTGGCTGTTAGGTTGCTCTTCAAATTCCTCGCAGACCACGCCGTAGGCTTTCTCGACCTCGGCTAGGGAGGCGTAGGCTTTCTCTTTATCTTTGAACACTTCTGCTGCGGCTAAGAGGAAAAGCTTCTGGTGGAAGTTTAAAGAGTCAACTTCGCTTTTCTGCAGGGTGGGAATTATGCTGGAGACCGCTTTACGCAAGCAGTCAGGTGTAACTACTCCTTGGTCTTCCGCGTCCGCGTATTTTCCTGCCCGCCACAAAAGTTCAATGGCGAAGCGGGCGTTGCCGCTCTCGTTTTGCTTGCAGCAGACATCGCCCAAAACGAGAG
>JBNVCD010000115.1:0-5153 GCA_050410875.1 Bathyarchaeia archaeon
TGAGTCTGTATGAGGCTGTGGCGGTTGCTTAAACTTGAAAGTTTTCACCCCTTTATGAACATGGCGATTGATGAAGCTATTTTGCGGTCACGCATCGCGGGTTCTGTTCCTGACACGCTGAGGTTTTATCGATGGAACCCCTCAGCTGTTTCAATTGGCCGGTTCCAGAAAATAGAGAATGAAGTCAACTTGGAAAACTGCCGAAGACTAGGCGTGGAAGTTGTCAGGCGAATCAGTGGTGGTGGCGCTGTGTATCATGACGCGGAGGGCGAGGTGACCTACAGCGTTGTTGCTAAGACTGAGAATTTGGGCGCTAAAGATGTAGGGGAAGTTTACTCTAAAGTCTACGTGGCTGTAAGCCATGCGCTACGATTGATGGGGATGATTGCAGATTACAATGAGGGCGACTCAAAAAACTGTCCTAATTTGACTGTTAATGGTAAAAAAATTTCTGGAAGCGCTCAAGCTAACAAAAGCGGAGTTGTTTTGCAACATGGCACGTTACTGTTAAATGTTGATTTACCAACGATGTTCAATTTGTTGCGGGTGCCTTGGGCAAGTTCATGTATGCAGGTGGTTAATGTAGCAAAGAACAAAATAACCAGTGTCCAAAACGAACTTGGACACGCCGTTAAACCTGAAACGGTTGCAAACGCTATGGCGCATGGTTTTTCAGTTGCGCTTGGCGTTCAAGTGGTGGAGAACGTGCAAACTGTTGAGGGTGAATTGACGCCTGCAGAGCGTGAACTGGCGGAAAAACTCTGTAGGGAAAAGTATGCCACTGACGAGTGGAACTTCAGCGGTAGAAGCAGTTTAGGTTAAACTTTTTCTTTTTTCCATCTTATGCCTTGTGGTGTATCTTCAAGTGTTATACCCATAGCTTTGAGTTGTTGGCGGATGGCATCGGCGGTTTTCCAGTCTTTAGCTTTGCGGGCATCCTCACGCTGTTTTATGAGTGCTTCTACTTCTTGAGGTAACTTTTCCTGTTCCGTCTTAGGTATTACCCCTAAGACTTTGTCGAAGTCAGCTATAAGCTGGCTAACTTTAGCGGCTTCTTCTTTGGTTAGTGCATTATTATCCAGCAAATTGTTGATTTCCCGCACGAAATCAAATAGTTCCGCTAACGCCACGCTTATGTTAAGGTCATCATCCATGGCTTCTCCAAAGCCTGCTTGAACTTTGTCTATTAGCTGAGACAATTTTTCCCCGCTAGTTTTACCATTTGCGTCTTGAAGTCGCCGTTGCAAATTTGTGAGGCGCTCAATTGCGCTTTTTGCAGCATTTAAGCCTTCAAATGTGAAGTTAAACTGTTGTCTGTAATGGGTGGATAAAAGCAAATATCTAATCGCCAAGGGGTCGTACCCTTTATTGAGCAGGTCTCGAAGGGTGTAAAAGTTGCCAAAGCGCTTTGACATTTTTTTGCCTTCAACCAGCAAGTGCTCATTGTGCATCCAGTAGCGAACAAAGGGTTTACCTGTGGCGGCTTCGCTTTGGGCAATTTCGTTTTCGTGATGGGGGAACATGTTGTCAACTCCACCGCAGTGTATATCAAATGTTTCGCCTAGGTACTTCATACTCATAGCTGAGCATTCAATGTGCCAGCCTGGTCTGCCTTTGCCCAGTTCAGTTTCCCAGAAAACGTCGCCATCTTCAGGCGTGTATGCCTTCCAAAGAGCAAAATCTTGGGCTTCTTCTTTGGCGTATTCGTCTTGCTTGACTCTTGCGCCTGCTTTGAGTTTTTGAGTTTTAATGTGGCTGAGTTTACCGTAGGCTAAGAATTTGCTAATGTCATAGTAAATGCTGCCGTCTTCGCCTCGGTAGGCGATGCCTTTTTCGAGAAGAGTTTTGATGATGTTGACCATTTCTTGGATGTGGTCGGTAGCTCGCGGGTAAACATCAGCTGGTTCAATATTGAGCGTTTTTATGTCCTCAAAGAAAGCCTTAATGTAAAAGTCCGTGTATTCCTTGAGTGGCTTCCGCTGTTTTTGGCTACCCCTTATGGTTTTGTCGTCGACATCTGTTAAGTTCATCACATGAGTAACTTTGAAACCTCTATGTTTTAGCCAACGTTTTAAGAGGTCCTCAAAAAGAAAAGCGCGAAAATTTCCGATATGGGCATAGTCATAGACTGTTGGTCCACAAGTGTACATGCGCACTTTGCCCTCTTCAAGTGGAGCAAAATTTTCTTTTTGACGCGTAAGAGTATTAAAAATGCGTATGCTTGATCCTACTTTTGTGTTCATCTTGACCCTTTGAAGTACCCTTTGGACATTATTTAAGTGTTCCAATAAATTTCTCTTTTGTGTCATGTTATGACTTTTCGGCGTGTCTCATATTTCCATTCAGAGCAAGTTAACCGTGAACAGCCTCTTTTTGATCCTTATCATGAATCGCCGCGAATAGCGCCATCAGGGTTAGAGCGGAGTTAACTGCTGGTTCGTCATATTCCTTTTTTCTTGTTTATTTGATCCTCTTTTTCAATGTGGGCACCCCTCACCCAATGTTTCTTCGTCTTTATGTTAATGATTGCTTATGGAATGTTTATCAAGAAGAGGCTGTCTATGTATACATAACATTTTAATTTCTGCATATTCACGACGCTAAACTGTAAAGGGTGTTGCCAGTTGGTTACTTTAAACCTTGAAAAGATCTTCAACCCAAAAAGTGTAGCCATAATTGGTGCAAGCAACACTGAAGGCTCAGTGGGCTACGCTATAGTAAAAAATTTTACCAATTCAGGTTATTCAGGTCGAGTCTACTACGTTAATATTCGTAAATCTGAAATTCTCGGCGTGAAAACTTACTCTTCTGTAGAGCAAATTCCTGAATCTGTAGACCTTGCCCTGATAGCGACGCCTGCAAAAACTGTTCCCGCTGTAGTGGAAGAGTGTGGGCGTGCAGGAGTAAAAGGCGTAATTATTGTTTCTGCAGGTTTTAAAGAAACAGGCGCTGAAGGCAAGGCTTTAGAAGAGCAAATTCTTTGCATAGCCAAAAAATATGGTGTACGCGTTATAGGCCCCAACTGTATAGGTGTTATTCGTCCTTCAATAAACCTTAATGCTACTTTTGTGGATAAGATGCCAAAGCCAGGAAAAGTGGCTTTCCTTAGCCAAAGCGGCGCGTTGGGTTCAGCGATACTTGATTGGGCGATTCACGAAAACATAGGTTTCAGCAACTTTGTTTCTGTTGGTTCCATGATTGACGTAGATTTTGGGGATATCATTGATTTTTTTGGCACCGACCCTAAAACAAAAAGCATTCTAATGTATGTTGAAGGTATAACGGAAGCTCGCAAATTTATGAGCGCTGCACGGCACTTTGCAAGAACTAAACCCATCATAGTTGTGAAGTCTGGCAGGTTTAGTGAAAGCGCCAAAGCTGCTGCTTCACACACAGGCTCCCTCTCAGGGGAAGATGCCATCTACAACGCTGCTTTCAAACGGGCAGGCATAGTGCGTGTGGATGAGATTGCTGATCTATTTAACGCTGCAGAAGTTTTAGGTACTCAACCTTTGCCCCGCGGACCACGATTGGCTATAATCACAAACGCTGGTGGACCAGGTGTGATGACTACTGACTCTCTGATTGCTCGTGGTGGGCAGTTAGCCAAGTTGAGTCAGAAAACTTTGGATACCCTCAACAGTATTCTGCCGCCATTTTGGAGCCGAGGTAATCCCATAGACGTTTTAGGAGACGCCAAGGCTGACCGCTACAGAGTTGCTGTTGAAGCTTGTTTAAATGATGAAAACATTGATGGTATACTTGTTATTTTCACCCAGCAAGCTGTTTCTGCAGCGGTCGACATAGCAAAAGACATTGTTGAGTTAGTTCAAAGCAAGACCTACCAAAACAAAACTATACTGACTAGCTTTATGGGTTACGATGCAGTGGAGGAGGCAAACCGAATTCTCAACGCCAACAATATACCCACTTATTCCACACCTGAACAAGCTATCAAGACATACATGTACATGTACCAGTACCAGCGTAACCTTGAATTAATCTACGAGACCCCCGAAGACTTATCCGTGGACGTAGCGCCGCCAAAACGCCCCATAAACGTCATCCTTAGAAACGCTGCAGTGGAAAATCGGGATATCTTAACCGAGGATGAAGCGAAAAAAATTCTCAAATACTATAACTTTCCTGTTGTGGAGACAGCAGTCGCCAACAACGTAGAGGAAGCCATAGCTTATGCCCAAAAAATGGGTTTCCCCGTTGTTTTAAAGATACTATCTCCGCAAATTGTGCATAAAAGCGACGCTGGCGGTGTAATCCTCAATGTTAACTCTCCCGCTGAGGTACGCGAAGCCTTTGACATTTTAATCCAGCGTGCCACCGCATGCAACCCTGAGGCACAAATAATCGGCGTTACTGTGCAACCAATGGTGCAGAAAAAAGGTCACGAAGTCATAATTGGTGCTAAAACTGACCCGCTTTTCGGTCCTGTAATTCTTTTCGGTATGGGCGGCGTCGGTGTTGAACTCTTCAAAGACTACGCCATAGGTCTTCCACCGTTAAACACAACTCTCATAAGAATGATGCTGGAGGAAACCAAAGTTTACACGCTTCTCAAAGGCTACCGTAACTGTCCATCTGTCAACATCAAAAAACTTGAAGAAACTTTATTGCTGTTCTCCCAATTGCTCATGGATTTTCCACAAATAAAAGAAATCGACATCAACCCTCTCCTGTTAAATAGTGATGAGGCATGCATTTTAGACGCCCGAATCGTAGTTGATAAAGAACGTGCTTGCAGAAAACTTGAACCTCACGAACACATGGTCATCAGCCCCTACCCCAAGAAATACGAGAAACTTTGGTCTCTCAAAAACGGCGAAACTGTTTTGCTGCGACCCATAAAACCTGAAGATGAACCTCTTTGGCTGGAAATGTTTCAAAGCCTCAGTGAAGAATCCATACGCTATCGCTTCTTCCAACTGCTCAAAGATACTCCCCATGAAGTTCGCGTGCGCTACTGCAATATAGACTACGACAGAGAAATCGCCATAGTGGCTGAGCTAACTGAAAAAGGTCAACGGCAAATCCTCGGTGTTACCCGCTTAAGCATTGAACCTGACGGCAAAAGCGGCGAAATAGCCTTCCTTGTAGCTGACCAGTGGCAGGGTTTAGGGTTAGGCACAAAAATGGTG
>JBNVCD010000115.1:5163-5410 GCA_050410875.1 Bathyarchaeia archaeon
TCTTGGACATAGCTAAAGAAATGAAAGTTGAAACCGTCTACTGCATCATGCTACCGGACAACTACCGCGCCTTGAGTTTAACAAAGAAAATGGGTTTCAGCATTGAGTATTCAAACGACGGCACGGTGAAAGGTATTTTGGATCTTAAGGCTGAAGACGCAATGGATCAATGTCGTGCTCTTCAAAAATCCGTAGAGCCCCCTCATGAAAAAGCTGAAGGCGCGTTAAAACAAGAAGAAAAAATTGA
>JBNVCD010000116.1:0-216 GCA_050410875.1 Bathyarchaeia archaeon
AAAGTTGGCTAAGTATGCCTAAAAACGTGTTTTGCTTGGAAGTTTCAAAAAAATACGGCGAAAGAACGCTAAAACTAGTTAACAAACTCGGTTTAACAGATAAAACACTCTTAATCCAAAAAGGCGAAGGAGACTTGTTGTATATTCCTCTCATCAGGCAACCTGAAGAAAAAGAGGTGGCACTCTTAACAACGCAGGTCCCCCAGTTTAAGTTGG
>JBNVCD010000116.1:226-3364 GCA_050410875.1 Bathyarchaeia archaeon
ATAGAAACCCAATAAGCCTCAAACCCTTGCAGCGACTCTCAAAACCGAGTTGGATCCTCAATTGTTAGAGGCACTTCCTCGCGCGCTAGATGTGGTGGGCGACATAGCCATAGTTGAAATTCCTCCAGCATTAGAACCTCATAAACAACTAGTTGGCAATGCCATCCTTAAAACACATAAAAACATCCGGACAGTTCTTGCGAAAGCAGGTGCGGTAAGCGGAACTTATCGCCTACGCGAGTTCGAGTTTATAGCGGGTGAGCAAAAAACTCAAAGTTTACACAAAGAACATGGTTGTAGTTACTTTGTTGATGTAACAAAAGCATATTTCAGCCCTAGACTTTCCCATGAGCATAACCGCGTGGCCTCTTTAGTACAAAGCGGAGAAACCATCGTAGACTTGTTTGCAGGAATCGGCCCATTTTCAGTGCTTATAGCCAAAAATCATCCTGACGTGAAAGTTTATGGCGTAGATATAAACGCTGATGCTGTAGCTTTACTTGAAAAAAATGCGCGGTTGAACCGCGTGGAAAATCGTGTTTACCCATTGGTTGGCGATGCACGCCAAGTGGTTAACGAAAAACTACGCGGAGTAGCAGACAGGGTAATTATGAATCTGCCTGAAACGGCATTTGAATTCATTGACATCGCCTGTAAAGCCCTCAAGCCCTCAGGGGGAGTAGTTCACTTTTATGGTTTTGTGCGCGATAATGAGGGTATAGAAGAGTTGAAACAGAAGTTTGTAGCTGCCGTGGAAATAGCGACGAGGCGAGTAGCGGATTTTTCTTACATAAAACCTGTGCGTGAAACGGCTCCTCATGAGTGTCAAGTGGTGTTGGATGCAAAAATTCTTTAGACCTCTACGGTAAGGGCGATTATAGCTTTCTGTGTGGGATTTTGCAGTTTCTTAACTAACTGCCTAGAAAGATCGTGCGCAGCTTTGTCTGCGTGAATTGCCAGCGTACGAGTAGAGGTGTAATCGCTTTTACGGATAACTATATCTGTGGGGTGCGTGAGGCTCAAGTTGGGGCTGCCTTTGGCGGTTATTTGCTCTTTTAAGTCGTCGACTTCTATTGTCACAATCAATCTGGAGTTAGGCTGCCTCAGTTTTTCTTTGAATTGGGAACTTAAATCTGCAAGAGCCTTATCTGCTTTTACTACAAGTATACAGTCACCGTTTTTAGACAGATGAGCTTCCTTTGTGAATTCCACTGTTGTTTTGTGCATTGCCAAAACATTCGTGTGCCCGTAGCCGATTATAATTTCGGTTAACTTTGCGGTCTTAGTCAAGCTACTCTAAAACCTCTATAGAATCCACTTTGCCGTCTCCGTCTAAGTCAAAACCTTGAATCACTGAGGCAAAGCCGTTGTCTTCACGATAATGTTCTAGGGTTTTCTTCCAAAAGTTTGTCAGCGCTAAAACACATGCTTTGGTTCCCACGGCTTTGTTGCCTGCTAAAACTATGATGTGTTTGGATTTGTCCCATGGATTCTCAAGTTTGGCGATTAAACCTGCAACGTCTGATGTGTAAACGCGTTTTGTTTTCTGCGAAACCAGACCGCCCAGCAAGAAACCATGTTCATTTGACTGCATGCTAAATTGGATAGGAGAATACTCGTTGATTTCTTGGGTAAGCAGATTTGTACCCGGCCCACCTACGAGGATAAGGTTGTTTTTTTCTTCTTTTTCCGCTTTTACGTCTATGTCTAGTTTTATAGCGAAGTCTTCAGGCATCTTCATGAACTGCCCCAAAAAAAACGTGAGGTGGGCTGCGTAATGGCCATCTCTTGCGCTAGTTTTGAAAGGACCGTGGGGAGAAGGACTACCCACAACGATTTTTGCGTCGAATACGCCGTTGCGTGTTACAAATTCTTTGAAGAACCTTTGAATTTGCGGGCTTGCCCCAAGCATGGAAGGACGCTCCATTACTCTGTAGCCGTCGGAGAATTCAACGCCAAACGCTTGCGATACAGTACGGTAATACTTTGCAACTCCGCCTTTTTTTTGTTCTTGCCGTTCTACTGCTATGGCGCCTGAACTTTCGAGTTTGCGTATGTGATAGTAAACTTTTTGTTCGTGAATACCTAGTTTGCGAGCTATTTCCATGGGATACATGGCTTTTGTTGAGAGCAGAGTGAGTATTTCCCAGCTTTGTTTACCAAGTATCATTTTGAGGTCACGCGCATTTTGCATGATACTAATTTCTTTAACTTTCTGAATGGTGCCTTCTTCTTGGAGGAGCAGCTTCTTATCCATGGTTTTCGCCATATGCTACAAAAGCAGCGACCACTGTTAAAAATTTTGTTATAGCTGTTCCGGAGCAACCTCTAAAAAAATATTTACAGTTGTGAGAGACCACCTTAAGTTGTTCTGAAAATTTTCCATAAACAAAACAGCAACCACTAAAATTTTTGTTTTAAAGCTCAACATTACTTCTAACAATGCTTATTAGTGCAGAAGGAAGAAAACACAATAAAACTGCAGGCAGGAAAAAGCAAATGTGCGGCATCTTTGGTTGCATACTCAAAAATGGCAATGTTGCACCCGTGATTCATTCTTCTTTGAAGCGGCTAGAATACCGAGGCTACGATTCTGTAGGCATAGCCACCCTAAATAACGGAACAATGTCCATAAAAAAAGACCAGGGAAAAATTGATGACGTACACCGCATCCACAATTTAGATGACATGGAGGGCAACGTGGGAGTTGGACACACACGTTGGGCTACCCATGGGGCACCGCTGAAGGTTAATGCGCATCCACATGTTGACTGCAGTGGACAAATTGCAGTAGTTCACAATGGCATCATAGAAAACTATTCAGAGCTGAAAGAAGAACTGGAGAATCTGGGACACAAATTCGTTTCGCGTACAGACACAGAAGTGATACCGCACCTAATTGAAGAGGTTCTCAAAAAAGACCCCTCGACATCTTTGGTTGACGCCACTTTAGCCGCTCTAAAGCGCCTCTGCGGGGCATATGCCATAGCAGTTATTTCAACCAGAGAGCCTGACAAAATTGTTTGCGCCCGCAATGAGAGTCCGCTAGTTTTAGGATTGGCGGACAACGCGATTTATTGTGCATCAGATTTGACGGCTTTTTTGCCCATGACAAATAAGGTAATAATAGTTAATGAT
>JBNVCD010000116.1:3374-5406 GCA_050410875.1 Bathyarchaeia archaeon
ATGGAGAGTTAGCGGTTCTTTCCCCTGCACGCTACGAAATTAAACGCATAGCAGACGGCGCAACAGTTGTGCGGGAACCGAAAATTATCGATTGGACACCCGAGATGGCGGTTAAGCAGGGATATCCACATTTCATGCTTAAAGAAATTCATGAACAACCTGAAACGCTGCGGAACACACTGCGGTTACAAGAGCACTATTTGGATTTGATGTCGACGTTTCTGGATCGTGCTAACGAAGTTTTCCTTGTGGCATGTGGAACTTCTTACCACGCATGTTTGGCGGCGTCGTATATGTTTTCCAAGTTGGCTTTTCTGCCAACTTACCCTGTGTACGCTTCAGAGTTTGTGGAGCAACACGGCAAGTCAGTGAATATAGACAGCACCATACTTGCGGTAAGCCAGTCTGGTGAGACCGCAGACACACTAGCAGCGGTTACAGCTTCACAGCAGAGGGCAGCCACCATTCTGGGGCTAACAAACGTCATAGGTTCAACGTTAAGTCGAGTTTCAAGAGTTTACATTGGACAACAGTCAGGTCCAGAAATCGGTGTAGCAGCAACTAAAACTTTTACGTCGCAACTGTCAATTTTGGCGCAGTTGGCTTTCCGCCTCTCCAAAAAGCGTGGCAAGATATCACAAGACGAGATTGACTGTTTAGCTGAGAAAATGGGGCGGTTACCTGAAATTGTAGAGGCGGTTATTTTGATGCAGGAAGAAAAAGTTAAAGCTTTGGCACACAAGTACAAAGATGCGAAAATTTTCTTTTTCTTAGGTCGAGGGGTAAACACTGCAACTGCGTATGAGGGACGCTTGAAGCTTATGGAGATTGCGTATGTGCCGGCTATTGCGTTTCCTGCGGGCGAAAGCAAACATGGACCAATAAGTTTAATTGAACCAGGGTTCCCGGTAATTTTCATTTGCCCAAGAGACGGCGCTACACATAAGACGCTAATTGGGAATATTATGGAGATGAAAGCGCGAGGCGCATCAATCATTTCTATAATTGAGGAGGACGATGAAGAAGTCAAAAAGTTGTCTGATGACTACATTGAAATCCCCAAGGGCATACCAGAAGTTTTGTCACCTATTCCATTTGTGATTCCACTGCAGCTGTTTGCGTATTACATGGCATTGGAGAAAGGTCTAAACCCAGATATGCCGCGGAATTTGGCGAAATCTGTAACTGTGAAATAGAGCTACCTCTGGGCACCGACGGCATTCGCATACATTAAAAAGGGCAGACCTTGTTGAGTAGTTATTAGGGTGGCTTCCACGGAGAAAGCAAACTGGAACAAACTAATTGATGACCTAATTAGGCAAGGCATCTTGCGTTCGCCAGAGGTGATTCGGGCGATGCGGGCAGTTCCTCGGGCAAGATTCTTACCTGCTGATATGCAAACTTATGAATCAGTGGATACGCCTTTGCCTATCGGTTCGGGCCAGACGATTTCTGCGCCACATATGGTTTCAATCATGAACGAGGCGTTGGATTTGAAGGTTGGACATAGGGTTCTTGAGGTAGGTGGAGGTTCAGGTTGGCACGCAGCAACAATAGCGGAGATAGTTGCACCTCACAGTACACCGCGAAGCGAATGGGGACATGTTTTTACAATTGAAATTGTAGCGGGTCTAGCTGAAAATGCTAGACGAAACATTATAAATTCAGGGTACGGTGACCGCGTGACAATTATTACAGGTGACGGTTCTAAAGGTTACGCGGAAAAAGCGCCGTTTGACCGCATTATCGTGGCAGCCGCGGCGCCACAGGTGCCAAAGCCTCTTGTTGATCAACTCAAGTTAGGAGGCATTTTGGTTGTGCCTGTTGGAAGCCACACTCTGTTCCAGACACTTGTGAAAGTTACCAAGCAGAGCGATGGAAAAATCAGAGAGAGCAATCTTGGGAGCGTCGCGTTTGTGCCTCTGAGGGGCGAGTTTGGGCACAAGTTATAGGGGTTTAGCTGAACCATTTTTCAAGGGTAGTTTTGCCTTTCTGCTTAACTTGACTTTGCTGTACGCGGTCGAGAGTATGC
>JBNVCD010000117.1:0-1369 GCA_050410875.1 Bathyarchaeia archaeon
GAAGGCGGAAGACTCGAGTTTAACTCATCAATTTTTCAAGCAGAATGCGTTGACGTTACAGTGGTACCTTACTTAACAGGCAAAATAAATATAACGCCGGGTTGTTATGGATGCCGCCAAGCCACGGATACACCTCCAGAACACATGTTTATAGGAATCCCGGCAAAGCTCTTGCCGGAAATCGTTGAGTCTTTAGAAGAGTTATCTGAAAAAGCAATGAAAGCTGTAAGAGAAAAAAGTGTTTACTCACTTTACGCTAAAGAACTGGAAAAAAATCAAATGTGACTGTGTGATGCTTTGGTTTGGATAAAACACACTATATAGCTATCTACCGCCACTAAAAGGCATGAGCAGTTATTGGCACTTAGATGAAAAAACGGGGGACAGAAACACCGCACCCTATTGAGTTACAGCGCCTCTTGACCCGCGGGTTAGTCACAATTAGCATCTCTTCGCACGGCTGCGATTAGACAAGAAGTTTAGGAGGTGATAGGAACCTTGGCAATGTTTGATTTGAATAAACTGGTGGGGTTTTCCAAGAAGCAAGGCGTGCTCAGCACAATGGAAGATCGCCGCCAAGTTAAGAAAGATGTGCTAAAAACAAGCCACTTTAACATCGCGTTAATTTGCCTTGAAACTGGACAAGAAATTCCCTCACGCCCTGAGCCATATGAAGTTTGCTTCTACATAATCGAAGGCAAAGGAGTATTTACAGTAGGGAACGAACAGTTTGAGCTAAACAAGGGAAGCATGATTTTTGCTCCAGCAAATGAAGCAAGAGGTATAAGAAGCGAAGAAAAGTTGATTCTTATAGGCATCCAAGAACCTCACTGACGCAGAAACAGATTAAAAAGGCAGCTGCTCAGGCAAACAAGGTTTAGAAGACAACACAAAACACCTAAAACAACTTCTTTAACTCTGCACATAAACAAAAAAGCATACTACCGATTTTTCTCATATCGTCCAGTAGGCGCATATTGTAAGCTTTTCATGTCCCAACTGCTTCTTCAGGAAATTTTTAACGTTTTCCTCTTCTATGAAGTAGTTTCCCCCTTTATCCTTGCTTAAAGATATTTTCGTTTCCCTAAGTGTTTCTCCTTTCCTAAAATCGAGAAAAACATAATACGCCTTTGAGCTGGGAAAAATCAATCGAAGAGTAGTAAGCTCCTTATTCCTTGAAAACCCATTTTGCTCAATAACATACACAACTGAGCCAGCTTTATGTTCACCAACCAAACGCTTGAATTCGACCCAACTTTTTACTCTTACAACACCCTCACCCAAGATTTCCACCTTCAGCATTGAATCATAAAATGCGAAAACCTTTGAAGACTATGCTCAGCATGCACACATCACCAGATACCCTCAT
>JBNVCD010000117.1:1379-2441 GCA_050410875.1 Bathyarchaeia archaeon
ACCCCTTATGAGGTTTTACATAGCCAAACCCTGTCTCTAAACAGTGCATACTTAAGGCGTTTTTCAGTTAAAGCCAAAGCACATACAAAGCAAAAAAAAGAGCCTTACATAAAAAACAAAAAAGGCTCACTTTCAAACTTCACTCAGCCGTAAACCAGCCTTTTCTCGGCGACACAAATCATCAGAGTGAAAAACCACTAAAACACGCCACCTCTACCAAAACGTAGCTAGGATATAAGCGTACAACAGCTTAGACTGACCAACCTCAACATCACCGTTACCACGCCACTGCAACACTGATGATTTAAGAAAACGCCTGCACAATAGAAACGAACGCCTCACTACTCACTCATTAAATAACTCAATTTTTCACTATGGAAGCCTCAAGGTTCGAAAAGCATATTAAAGCAAAACAGTTGAATACAATTGCGTAGCTGCCTAAAAAAGGTGGAAATTGCATGCAAACCTTAGGGTTAGTTTTGGCCCTCATAAACATACTCGCCATAGCCGCACCTGTGGCTACCGCCGTGATTGTTTACAGCGACAACTTGCCCGCGTTGATTATTCCTCCTGAAGTCAACCAGCTTGTTGAGGAGACTGCAGAGTTAGGGCCACAAATCCAGCTGCCGCAACTGGTAAATTACACGTATGATCAAACAGCCAAAACCGTAACGGTAATATTCAACTTCACTAACCCGCTCAACCTCAACGTCACAGTGAACGCTCTAGCAGCAAACGTGGTATGCAACGACCATAACTTCTACCTTGGACACGTCGGCACATCCAGCCCAGTTGAACTAAACAAAGACACCCCAGCCTACATCACAGCAGCCTTCTCCTGGACAACAGAGGCTGAAAACCACTTCTTAACTGACCACGCCAACGAAGATAACATCAGCATTTCGCTAGAAGACATAGTCGTAGACATAAGCGGCATAACAGTTGAAGCCCCCTCACGCTACAACATCGGCAACATCCCAATACCTAGGGTGTAAAAAGTGACGCACAACAACAACAGGAAGTTAAACTGGTTTGGAGTGGCAGGCGGAGCCTCAACATTTT
>JBNVCD010000117.1:2451-3120 GCA_050410875.1 Bathyarchaeia archaeon
TGGCAGGTTATCGTCGGTTCACCCAACAAACCGTTTGCCACCTTTGAAGTGTCACCTCTAAACGTAAACGTCAGTTTTCTAGGTCAAGCATTCACCGTTCCTTTAATGGTAGCCATCAACATCGCCGTCAGCCTCTCTTTACTGGCAGGCGGCATAATCATGCTGATCTACTCGATTAACCCAACAAAACCCTACGCTAAAAAACTGCTGGGCTTCGCCTACAGAAAACCGCTGTACGCACTGCTAATTTTTGTAATCGGATTAATCTCAACGCTGCTGCTTACAAAAGTTGTAACGGGCCTAGACGTCCCACTGGTTGGATCAGCAAACGCAAAAGCAAACGATTCAATGATTCAATCGCTACTAGGCGGCGTATCCATCACAAACGTTCTATTTACAGCAACACTTCAGTGGCCCTTCTACCTCGCCATTTTATCAGCCGCACTCTGCATAACCGCAAGAATATACGACAAAAAACTACGCCCACCCCAGCAGCAGTAACCACGGAAAACACACCACAAAAAAGGCTAAAGCAAACTTAGCCAGAACCGGAGTTTTACAAACGGAACCTTCAAAGACCAAAATCTCCACTTGCCAACCCCAATTGAAACAGTAAGCAACACTAAAAGTTAATATCCACTATAAGCTTCAACCCTTGACGGTGGCTCA
>JBNVCD010000117.1:3130-5331 GCA_050410875.1 Bathyarchaeia archaeon
GCAGAATACACAGCTCTTAGACAAGAACGTAAAATTTTGGCTAGCGACAAGCCTGTTTTCATTGTTCATCTACACTGCCTACTGGACGGTAAAAAGCTATGAACACATGCTCGGATTCATTTTCAACGTACCACAACACTACATTTACGTCTCCACCTTAGGCGGAGTGTTTTGGGCTGGACACATAGGCCTCACCGCCAGAATCGCCGCCGTACTCATCGGACTGACAGCGCTGTACCACCTTTGGATTAAACATAAACCGCCTTCAAAAATTAAACAGGCATTAGCGCTGGCGCTTTTGTTAGAAAGCATCAACTTTATAGGTTTGCTGCCGTCTGCCCTGTGGCTTCTTAGACCAGGAACACTGGTTTATTCACCACCCTTGGGAATTGGGTACCTACTGCAGGTCTTGCTCGCCGCGCCCTTCCTGACAGCGTTAGCAGTTAAACTCAAGAATCACCCTTCAAGCAACCAGCCGACGCATCTTTGGGTTTTCGCAGCCGCCGCCCTCGCAGGGTACATCTCAGCATTAGCTACAAACGGACTCTCCCGATGGGCAGGCATGATCTCCGCGGATAACTTGGCGTTCCTGTTTGAAGGCAGCCGCGCAGCAGGCTTTTTAAACGCCATCACCCTTCTGCCCGCAGCAACAGCCTTCGCTGCTTTAGGATTCTACTACGCCACCAAGCAACGCCCAACACAGACGCTAAAATGGTTCGGCATATCGCTATTTACAACGGGCTTGCACTACGTTATCTACATTGCATACTCCTACGCTACAAACTCGTTAAACATGGCGCCACTAGTCGACATCTGGACCGTACCACTGACAGGTTTAGGCGCCGCCCTCATAAACACCACCCGACAAACAAAGCAAGCAACAAAAACCAACATAGAAAAAGCGTTCGTTAGGACCACTTAAAAAATCAAACAATTCTTATTTGTTTGTACTGCCAAGGTGAGAACCTTACGATTTGAGTGGTGTGAGAAAGGAGTTTCAGAAAACACTCAGTAGTGTTCTTACACTACGTTAAATTTTCAGCAACGGCAACCGCCTGCCGGACCTCGTTGACAACCCAGTTATAAGTAGCTTGTCAACGCACTTCCAAGCTAGTGATAAACAATTTATCGCAAGGGTTACAAGACCGTGTAATACTCTCAGTATGCCAAAAAAGTCGCATATGACTTGTCCCATAGAAGTAGCCGGCGCTAAGTGCTATATCGACTACTTGTTTTGTGGAGCCAATGATAATGGGCAATCTCGCAGCTACTTATTTCGATTGTGTCGCCGTGCAACATTTTCTTCTTGTTTTGAGGTGAACTAACGCTATTTTGATGGTTTTTGGCGGTCGGGAGTTGGCCATAGGTTCCTTCAGGTTAAAGATAAAACGCCAATTGTGCATCTGTTACCCAGTTGTCGTTGACTAGACGGATAATTTACACGGAGATTGCTGCGGGATCGTTTATTGTCGCAAATACTGCGAGAGCGAGGTTGTTTCCGTCAGGAGGCGGTATGCTAAAAGACTGTTTGGGTCTTCCCGTTTCTTAACGTTCCGATGTTTATTTTGAAAAGTTGTTTAAATTTTATGTAATGCGTATGCATATTCCGTTGGTCAAAAGGGGTAATAATTCGCCTTTTGAGGTTTTATCCTTCTTTCTGTTTCCATCCAGAGTCCATGCTTTGAAACGCAGCATAAACGTAGAAATCTTACTTTTAACCATTTTTCACCATTTTAGGAAAACATATATGCGCGGTTTTACGTTTCGACCTTTCCGTTGCGCCCTTATTTTTATCGAAATGCTACCAGTTTCTGTCCTTTCCGAGAATTCCACTGCGCCGCGTATCACGCATTATATCCCCTCTCATTTTTCGGTAGTAACATTCCGCGCATATTCCATCATATATCTCAAAGTCTCGAAGGGTTATCTTTTTTGCACAATTTTCGCAATTTTTTGTAAGTTCAGTTTTTTGTTCGGTAATGGTTTCTGTTCTTTGCTGGACTGTGACATGTCTACCTGTCGCAGTTTTCCATGTAGGGTTCTTATGGTGTACTTTGTTGATGTGTTTGTTGAGACGGTCGCTTCTAACTTTGCTATCGCAATGCGGGCACTTAATGAGACATGTTTTTTCCTGAGTCTTTTGTTTGTCTAGATACTGGGTTTCGGGATCGGGGTGTTTTGTCGTTTCCATCATGGTTTCG
>JBNVCD010000118.1:0-5331 GCA_050410875.1 Bathyarchaeia archaeon
CTCCCTAAAGTGAACCCTTATACTGTGGAGTGGCGGGGCACCCTACACATTTCTGTTTTTCGTAGCGCTTGCAGGGTTTACAGTCAACTTCACAGGGCGTTATTGTTCTGTTCTGGTGAGCCAGACTTTCTCTTATCTGCAGAAACGGCGAGAAAAACACGTCGCTAATCGGGTAAAATTCAGACCTGCGTATTCCTTTACTGCAACGTAGCGAGCACTTCTCCATTGAAATGCTCTCCAGCGTATCTTGTGTTTCCGCGACAACTAGGGCTATCAAGTTGTAGCCACCTATGGTTTTAAAAATCTGCACCACACGTGGGCAGTCTCTGAAGCGATCAAGCAGGCTCTGCATTGCCTCCGCGTTCTCCATCTCCAACATGACAACTGCAGCGTGCAAGCCAAGCGCCGCCGGGTTGACTAGAGCCGTAACTTTTACGGCGCCTTTGTCTACGAGTTTTTTCAGCCGCTTTTTTATACCCATGCTTGTGAACCCAACTGTTTTCGCAAGGTCGTTTAATGTAGCCCGCCCGTCCTCTTGGAGTTGTGTTACTATCTTTTTGTCAACTTCGTCCAAACCGTTCCCCTGTTTATTTTATAAACACAAAGTATTAATAACGTTTACCTATAAAACTATGTTGCTATAACGAACGGAGCAAAAGCAAATGCCCAAACGAGTAATAATCCCAATAGAAGAAGAAACTGGTTTAGACTCACCAATCGCCCAACACTTCGGTAGAGCACCCTATTTCGCAGTTATCGACCTAGACGATAATCATAACGTCTTAACGGTGAAAGCCGAACTCAACCGCGGCGAGCACGCAGGCGGTTCAGGACACGCCCACGAGCATCTTTTAACTCTGAAACCAAACGTGTTCGTCACCTACGGCATGGGCCTTGGGTGCTTGAGAACTCTGCAGAGTTTTGGTGTAACCGTGCTTAAAGCCGCTGGAGCCACCGTAAAGGAGACACTTGAGCAGTTCAAAGAGGGCAAACTGGAACCGCTCATAGGCGGTTGCCTGCATAGTCATCATCACGACCAGTGTTAGTCGTCGCGCTGTGCTTTAAAGGCGGAGTTGAATCCGCCTCGAACTGTCTTGAATTTTTAGTTTTGAGGTTTGAGGGGTACTGTCCAGTAGCTGATGACGTCTCCTTTCACCCATTTACCGCCTAAACTTCTGACAACTTCGTTGATGTCTTCCCATTCGTCGCTTAGAAACTGGGCTGGTTTCACTATTAGGCTGTCCCCTTCCACCTTGAAGTTTAACAGTTTACGTTGTTCAGGAGTGAATTCCTCTTCTATTTTTCCTGTATCGCCCTGTGCCGGCTGAGTTTTGCCCGTGTCACTTTCGGGTTTGGCGCCTGTTTGAGTTGAGGCTGCCATTTTAGGTGTCTGCTCTGCGTGGGCAGTAAGTTTGGTAGCCGAGTAAGTTAAGGTATATTCTGGTGGGGGTTGAGTTTCAGGGACATCTTTAAAGCTGTTACTTCTCACGATGGCGTAGATTTGCTTGCAAAACAAGTCACATTTTACGTCTAAAAGCTCCACGTCATCGGGCAGGTTAGACGCAAACGCTGCTGCTTTTCCTTGCAACGCTTTGACTAGGTATTCTGGAGTCAGTTTTATCATGCGTATTTTCATGGTTTTTTCCTCACAACAGTGAACTGTGACTTGTAGAGGTAACTTAAAAGTATTGTAAACAAAAACGGCAATATTGGCAACGTGACGTAACATTATTTTCTTGTACTTAGTATAGACTTGACTTTGGCACTAAACTGTGCCGCGGCGGCGTAGAAAAACACATATGACTTCTACGCCATAGTATACGGCTATGCCTGCTGAGCCTACAGTTTTTCTGCTGTTCGAAATCGGTCTGCTGATTGTTGTTTCGTCGCTGGGCTCTGAATTGTTTAAAAAACTGAAGTTGCCAGGTGTGATAGGCGCCATATTAGTTGGAATTTTCATAGGTGGCCCAGGCGGGCTTGGCTTAGTCACTGACTTGGCAGTTATTAATTTGCTGGCGGTTCTTGGCTCCGTTTTGATTCTGTTCATGACGGGGCTGGAGTTTGACGCCTCTGCGTTTTGGAAAGTGGGCAAAAAAGCCTTTCTTTTCACGACAGGCGGCGTAGTTTCCTCTGTGATTTTGGGTTATGGCTTGGGGGTTGCTTTGGGTTGGTCGTGGCAATCTGCCTTGCTGTTAGGTGCGGTTTTGGCTCCCAGTGGAACCAGCGTGATAGCTTCTGTGCTCAGTTCAGAGGGCGCAGTGGATACAAAAGATGGTTCAACGCTTATGACCGCCGTTATACTAGACGACATAGAGGGCATTTTAATTCTCACAGTAGCGTTAGGCGTAATTTCTGCAGGAGCATTTTCAATAGCGAACTTTGTCCGTGTTGGTTTACTTGCAACTCTTTTTATCCTTCTTGCCATATACGTGGGCACCCGAGTTTTTCCTTTTTTGGTAAAGCGGTTTGAGCAGGTTCTGTCTGATGAGGTTCTGTTTGCCGTTCTGCTGGGTTTAGGGTTAATTTGGGCTTTCGTAGCAACCCAAGTTGGGCTAGCCGCTGTGACCGGTGCTTTCATAATGGGCTCCATCATACCATACCGGAAAATAGGCGAGAAACTCGCTAACAGGCTGCTTATGATGAAAGAGGTCTTCGCCGCAGTTTTCTTTGCAAGTATCGGTTTAGTTATAAGCCCCGCAGGAATTCTCGCAGCCTTGCCTGTGGGTCTGACAATTTTAACCGTGGCACTCTTTGCCCGCATAGTCGGCGGGTTGAGCGGCGGACGTTTAGCCGGCTTCCGCGGAAAGTCCTTGTGGGCGTTGACCATAGGCCTTGCAATCCGAGCGGAGATGTCTTTTATAATCGCTTACGAAGGAGTCGCCATAGGCATCGTTGGTAAAGATTTTTTGACATTAACAGCAATCGCCGTTATAGGGTCAATGGTTGTGGCTTTGCCTATCTTTTCAAAATTGATAAAAAGTACTCTTCCCAGCTAGTGGTTTTTTAAGTGTTGCACTTTTGTCATCCAAAGTTCTTGTTTTAAATTCTTTTCAGAAGTATAGCCATAAGAAGTGTGATGGGTATCCATTCCCCATCAATCATTACTCCTGCTCTTAGTCGCATCTGTGTGTTTTTCAAAAAGTAGCCGATGAGGAAATAAACGTAAAAGACGCCGAAGAGTAAAGCAGGGACATAGTTTAGGAAGTAGCCTCTAAGTGTACAGTAGGCAATCCAAAAGAAAATGCCGCTGTTCATGCCTAATAAAAGTTTTTTAGTTTTTCTAAGCCCCAACAGGTGAGGGATTGTTTTGACTCCTGAAGTTAAATCCCCTTTCATATCTAAAACGTCAAACAAAACTGTGTTAACAAAAATATTAATGAAAATGTACAAAAAGACAAGAAGGACTTTTTCCCACAAAATTGGTTGAGCAGTTAAAGGTAAAACAGAACCTGTAAAAGCCCAACACAAAGCTACTGACACACTTTTTACTCCCGGAATCTCTTTGATTCTCGGAATGTTTTTTGAGAGTTTCACGCTGTAAACTAACCCAACAATCATGGGCGTTATCAGGACGCCTGCCACCCATGGACTAATCATTAAACCCATAACAAGGCTTAACGCTGTGGCGGCGAAAGCTGATGCCGTGAAGAATTTTGTTTTTTTAGAATCAAAACCTGTTTGGTTAATTTCGTCTTCCACTTTATCTGTGGCTTTATTTAAGCTATACACAGAGTATGTTGCTAGGAAAGCAGCTAAAAGTACAACGAAATTAAATTGTTCACAATAAAAGAGGAATCCTGCCGCAACAACAAAGCAACCATTCAGAGCCAAATAAAAGGGGGATATTACGGCAAAATTTTTTATGTTCAAAATACGACCTCTCCAAACTGAAATTTCACTTAAAGTAATATTCGCTTGCTTCCTTCAACGGTTAGCCTGAATAATTCTTCACCCCACGCTATGGCTTGCGGGTCTGTGGAAATTAGGTCCTCTCTGTAGTCGTATTCACCGTTTAAATCGAATAAGCCTAAAGAGAAAATTTTGTCTGACACAGTCAAAGCAACTTTCAAGTTGCCATCTTTAACAAAGATTTTGAGTTTTTCCTCAGTTAAATACTTCTGAAAAAGTTGCGCGTCAGCAGACTCTAACGTTTTACTAAGCACTTCAGGAGTCAAGACCAACTCCACAGTGCATCCTTGGTTGAGCAACTGCGCAAAAATATTCACAAAATCCTTATGAAATATAGGTGATATTCCCCGTATTTTTTTGGAGAGCAACAAGCCGTTGATAAACGTTTCATGCACTTTGCCCAGTTCTGAGGCGTCTGATTTTATCAGTGAAGCGCCTTTTAACGCGCCTACTCTAAAAAGTAAATGTTCCGGAATAGTTGTCGTATCATGATTTACCCAGAAATCTTTAAATTCAGAGATAGCTTCCGTCGCTGCCAAGGTTTCTTTGCAGATTTTGGCTTCAATTAAACCCAGCGGCGTCAACTTGTAGAGTCCTTCATCCTTCGTGGTGAGGGACATTCTTTCAAATTCTTTCAGTACATGTAAAATTGTGGTTTCCCTAGCATCAATAACCGCCTTTAAGTCAGACAGTTTTTTGTCTCCTGATAAGAGTGTGAGGAGAATTCTCATTTTGATGTCTGACCTGAAAGGAACAAGGTAATCCATTGATCTGCCCCTTAACGTATTCTCTTATAGTTTATATTTAAGTATAACTTGTATGCCTCATCTTTAGCGTGCCTTTAACAAAAGGTAAGGCGTGGACATTGCTTTTTAAAAGCAATTTTGCTTTTTAGCAGCAACGTTTTTATGTGGTCTTTCCCTGTAAATGTTACATTCAGATGCGGCGTGTTATTTTTGGGGCGCACTAAAAACAAAACAAAAAGTGGGTTGCAAAAAATAACCTGCACCTGTGGTGCAGAGATACTTTTGATTCCAGACGTTCAAGTGATGAACGAAGCCATTGAAAAACACTTGGAAGAGCACAGATCCAAAGTCGTCCTCTTGGGTAATTTAGAGAGTTTGCAGCAGATCCGCGATTACCTGATTGGCCAAATTTTTGAAAAAGCAAGCGAACTTGGATAGAATCTAAAGTAAAGAGCCCCCCTCAATTGATACAAAAAAATAATCGAAAAATATAGTGGGCTCTATGACAAACTGAAAAACGGCACTAGACCGCTTGATGCAGGTCTACCTATAGCAGCCACAACCATGGCATAAAATATTACATTGGAAACTGAAGATAAACACCTCCAGAAACTGGGCGGACCTTGAATTGAAACTTGAGTAACCATGCACTGCCGCAGATTTAGTGGGCTATGAA
>JBNVCD010000119.1:0-5324 GCA_050410875.1 Bathyarchaeia archaeon
TATAGCGGAAGTACTTTCGGGAAAAGATATATTGGGTGCAGGGGCAAAAAGTATATTTGACAGGTTAGCGTCTTGGTTTTAGCCTAAGTGGAAGGTTACCTATGCCAATATTAGATCCAGTTAAGAAAGCAATTGCGCAGAAAGCACGCTTGCATTTGAAAATATGCAGGGATTGTGGAGCTAGAAACGCTGCCACCGCAACCAAATGCAGAAAATGCCGCGGGAAAAACTTGCGTTGGAAGAAGAGAGAACTCGTTAAGTAATCTTTCTCCCCTTTTATTGCTGCATGTTTTCTTTTAATGCCAAAAGTGCTTTAGCCCTATACAGAGGCTGCACGTCAAATTTTTTGTTTAAAGCGTTTTTATCAAGGTGTCCAAGTTGAACACAGTGTTGGCGCAACCGTTCTTTAATAGCGGTACTGCTTGACCTGCGACACTCATGTTATATAAAAGTTCTCCAGACAACTTTACTTCTTCGCCGCAGGCAACGCCCACTACGCCCTCATACTTTTTGGTGCTTAAAATTTTTGGGATACACGAGCCGCCAGGCAAAATGTAAACATCGTAGCCTTTTGCGTTAGCAGCTGTCACTGCCCTGTTTATTACACAGTCAGAAGAGCAGTGAGCGCAAATGTACGAAGGCAAATTTGGGTCAAACGTGGCTTTGCACCTGCTATCCATGTATTTTCTGGAGCAGTGCGGCAAAAACAAAGCACGTTTTTTTGTTTTCAAAAACTTGCTTCTCTGCATAAGATTTGCAGCTTGCATGTCTATGAGGTCTTGGATAAGCATAACTGCATCCTGAAGATTTAGCCCCGTGGCCTCTTGAATCTTAAATTTCTTAATGATGTCCTGCAGGCTTTTCAGAAAAACCTTATGCATGCCCCTCTGGTAACTTGCCAAAGCTATCTCAGCGAAAAAGCGTTGCGGAGTCTTTGAAATGTCGAAGGTAAACTTGTAGGGCATGGTCAACTTTTACTGAGCGGCGGTTTAAAAGAATATCCCTAAAAAACACCTGTTTCCAGCCTTCTGCTTAACCTGCAATCCCACGTTATTTAAGCCGGGAATTAGGGCTGTTGTTGCAAAGATGCCTGCACTATTAGCGCTTTCGCGTCACTGCGCATATGGTTTTGCTCCTCATCATGCAAAAACAATTTATTCGGTACAGTCACAGCGTCAAACAGCCTGTAACTGAAAAAAAAGAAAAGAGGTGTCTGATTTAAAGGCTGAGCTGGAACATTAACCGCTCAACAAGTTCTTTGTACCTGTTTCTGATAGTTACCTCGGTTACCTGTGCGATTTCAGCTATTTCACGCTGAGTTTTCCGTTCGCCTGTTAAAACTGACGCGATGTAGCTGGCTGCAGCCGCGATTCCTGTGGGGCCACGTCCAGACGTCAACTTGAGCTCTTTGGCTGAAGTCAAAATTTTATGGGCGATCTCCTCAACTTTGCCCTGCATTGTTAACTGATTAGAAAACTTGGTGATGTACTGGCTAGGCCTAAGCGGCGGAATAGCATAGTTGAGTTCTTTAATTAAGAAGCGGTAGCTTCGCCCTACTTCTTTTTTGTTAACCATTGAAGCCTGCGAGATCTCGTCTAGCGTTCGAGGCAAACCGCATTGCCTGCACGCCAAGTAAAGCGCCGCCGACGTCACCCCCTGGATTGATCTGCCCCTGATAAGCCTCTCTTTTACAGCTTTACGGTAGATAACCGACGCAGTTTCAAGAATGTTCTTTGGCAAATTCAGATTGTTGGAGATCTTTGTAATTTCAGACAAGGCAAACGCCAAGTTCCGTTCAGTGGCGTCAGAAACTCTGATGCGGCGCTGCCACTTCCTTAACCGGTACACCTGCGCTTTCTGTCCAGGCGAGAGGCTTTTGCCGTAGACATCTTTATCATGCCAGTCAATAGTTGTGGATAAGCCTTTATCGTGGATAGTGTATGTTAAAGGTGCACCGACCCTTGTCCTTTTGGATCTTTGATCGTCGTCAAAAGCGCGCCACTCGGGTCCTCTGTCAGCAATTTTTGCAGCTACAACAATGCCGCAATCCATGCAAACAACCTCGGCGCATTCATAGTCACGCATTAGCCTTGTGCTGCCGCATTCAGGGCAGGCTTGAACCTTGCCGGGCTCAACTTTCTGCGCCATTGATGACTCTACATTTCCATCTAGCTCGTTTTTTCCACTCATTTCTCTCTTTAGCTCCGTTACTTTCGCAGGGGAGAAATATACAGCTGCTTATTCACGAGTTTTTTGGGGTCCTTAACTGAAGCCTTCACCACAGCGTATGGAGAAGAAACAGGGCCAATAACGTCAAAGACTCTGCCCACAGCATTCAAGTTTTCATCAATGACTGAAGCGCCAATTTTCGGAGCGTTGTTGAGCTTCACAATAAGATTCTGCGACGGCGTAACGCTGAGCACCCTGCCCAATTTCTGCAACAACGTTCCCCTCTCGAAAACATCAACGTCAACGTAATACACCTTATAAAGCTTTCTGCAAAATCCGATAGTTGGCTTCGCATACGCAACTTTTCAGCAGAAACCTTCTTAAATAAGAAGTGAAGATAGAACTGTGCCTTAAAAGGGTGAGGCGAAGAATATGTCCAAACCATTCTATGTAAAATATGAAGCACCAAAAGAAGTTGTAGATGCAGCCTATGAAGCCCTCTCCATAGCTTCAAAGTCAGGCGTAGTCAAAAAAGGAACAAACGAAGCAACCAAAGCTGTTGAACGAGCTATAGCAAAACTTGTGGTGATCGCTGAAGACGTCGACCCGCCCGAAGTCATCGCACACTTGCCCCTTCTATGCGAAGAAAGAAAAATCCCCTACGTATTTGTCCCCAGCAAAGAACAACTCGGCAAATCCATCGGAATCGAAGTCCCCTGCGCATCAGCCTGCATACTCAAAGAAGGCGACGCTGCTGGGCTCGTAAAAGAAATAATCACGCGACTTGAGCAGCTCAAAAGAGGCTCAGAGTAATGAGCAAAGAAGAAAAATCATCGTCATCATCTGAAGAACTTACACCTGCAGAAGTTATCCAAATCATAGGTCGCACAGGCGTAACGGGCGAAATCACCCAAGCTAGAGTGCGCATACTTGAAGGCAGAGACAAAGGCCGCATCATCACACGCAACGTCAAAGGGCCCATACGCGTGCAAGACATCCTGATGCTCAGAGAGACTGAACGAGAAGCAAAGAAAATCAACCGATAAAAAACAAAGAAGCGAGGAATAATCAATGCCTAAAAATCGAAAATGCTCCTTCTGCGGTAACGAGTTTCCAGCCGGCACTGGCATGATGTACGTAAAAAACGACGGCACAATCCTCTGGTTCTGCGCAAGTAAATGCAAAAAAAGCTCTCTCCAATTTAGCCGCGACGCACGTAAACTCAAATGGACCAAATACTTCGGAAAAGAAGAAAAAGGCAAAGCCTAAACCACAACAGCTCCAACAACTTCTCTCTCCAACATTTTTTGTTTTACCCCTCAAAAGCAGCTAACGCCACAAAAATGGTTCCTGTAGGCTTAACAGCTGCCCGGTTCATGCTAAAAAACAATTTTCACGTTCAGAACTATTCAGGATGGTAGCGGGGGGTAGCTCCAAACTCTCGTCCAAACTCGGAAAACACGATTGACATGCTTCTGTTAATTATTGGTGTCATATTTCCCGTATGATAGATTTGAAGTTTTCATCTTTTTCAACCATGAATTTCTTTCCTACAGCGTCTGCGAACTCATCATGAACAGTTATGATTATTAGCTGTTGTTCGGAAAGTTCATCCAGAGCCGCTTTCAGCTTGTTCGTGTTTGATTGGTCAAAGTGATGTGTGGGCTCATCGAGTAGTATGAAGTTGATTTCCTTAGAGGCTATGCGGTAGAGGCCATACCTAATTGAGAATGCAAGGATGTCCATAGCCGCGCCGCTCAGATTGAAGAGAGGGACCGGGTGACGGTGTAGGAGTATTTCAAACCCAAAGTCTTCCGTTATATTTAGTTGAGCATCAAAGTCGCCGTCGCTAAATTTCGACATGAAGAAGTTCACCGCGTTTTCTAAGTCTTTTGTCATGGTGGCCCTTAGCTGAACTCTGACCTCGTCGATCGCAGCTTGCAGTTCATCCAAGAAGCCCCGTTCTTCGTTTATTCTTTCGAAAACGAGATGCTTGTTTCCGTATGCCGTCAGGTCCTTTTTCATCTTTTCAAGGTTCTTCTTGTTTGTCAGAAGTTCGTCGCTTAACGCATTTTTCTCGGGTGTTAGACCCTCCAATTCAGCCACTTTGCCGAATCCGCGATCATAGTCGAAATTTGCCTTTGCTAGCTCGGCATTGAATTTCCTGAGCTCTTCTTCAGCGCTCTTGATTTTTGCCTCGATTTCCTCAACGATATGGCTGAATTGATGCTGAAGCTTCTCCTGCACGTCCGTAGGTATGGGCTTGTTTGCACGTAGGACAAATACCCTTTGCAATTCCTTGCAAGACTTCCTTTTGCATGTCCTTTTGAGAATTCAGGCTTGATGTAGTTCTTATCAAGTCGTTTAGCTTTTGAGTCGCTGTAACGGCTCGGCCGCGGGCATCCGAAACACTCTTTTGAGGCTCATCAAGAATGGAGATGGCTTTGCTTACTTCCTTCAGTCGCTCATTGATTTCTGAGACACGAAGGTCCATGCTCTTGCTCTTTTCTATTATGGTTTTTATGTTTCCACTCGTGAAGCCTTCCAGCCATTTCTGCAATGAATCGGACGCATGGTTAGCAGACATCTTGAGCTTTGAGATATTCAAAGCCCAGTATGGTTTCGATAAACACCTTCCTCTCTTCTGGCTTTATTTCCAGAACCTTGCGCAGCTCATCTTGTTCGGAATAGAAAACGTTTGCGAATAATTCATCATCCACGCCAAGCAACTCATACAAAGCTTCCTTTACTGTTGCAATGCTCGTGGCAACTTCCTTCCCATCGCGGGTTAAAGAGAGCTTGTCACGGGGGTACGTCCTTACTCTCAAAGGAATCCGCGACCAAACAGACGCAGAATTCCAAGCCCAAAAGAATGTTCAGTATATCACTGTTTTTCAGGTTCTCGAAGTGGTCTAGGAAGATGAACAGCTTCACTTTCCTAGTCTTCTCTTTCAGTCTTTTAGTTAGTTCATAGTTGCTCTTGCTAGCAATCACGCTTCCAAGAGATGTTAGTATTTCTCTAAGGACAGCGTTGGTAGTCGGGTAAAGAGCGTAGTCAACATAAATAGCTTGCCCGAGCTTGCCGTTTACCTCTTCGACAACTGACTTTATGATAGTAGTTTTGCCTATTCCCGGAGACCCGCAGACCATAGTAT
>JBNVCD010000011.1:0-7608 GCA_050410875.1 Bathyarchaeia archaeon
TCAAGCGTCCAGGCAACTTTAACCGTGTAGTCCTGTTCGCCGAAGTCTACAAGCTGCGTGTACCGCATTGTGTTTTTGATGTTTTTGTGGCCAAGCAGCCGCATGACGTGAAGTATGTCTTTGGTGCGGTGGTATTCCATGGTGGCACCGCACATAATAATAAAAATAGACGAGCTTGATTATGAAGATGTCATCTAAGAACTTGACGAAATAACCCCTTAGCTGAGAGTGCTACACCGAAGAAGAAAACTGCATGCAATAGAAGAAGGATGGATAGAATAGTAGCAAAAAACATGGCGCTAGACAATAATGTATTCAATAGGGGTTTATGGTAAAGGCTCTTAGCTTATATACTCCTTATAAGCAAAAACAAAAACAACTGCACGAAAAAAGAAAACACAATTTCATGTAACCCGCAGATTCTGAAATACGGAAAGCAAAAGAAGCAATCTTGCCCAGATTTGTCGACAAATACGGCAGACCAAAGAAAACCCCTTACTACATAACACAACTACAAACACTCTTCGAAAACAACTTTTTCCCATGGATTATCTACCAAGCTGCAGACCAACTCATAAAACAAGGCACATTGTCAAAGTTCGAAACAAAAACAAAATACCACGACAAAGTCGTTTTCATCTACAACGCACAACTCGATACGCCACAACACAAACCCAAACTGGAAGCGCACATAAAATCAACCTGCAAACTAATCGACAAATACTCCGCTCCAACCATAGGAAAAGCGTTGGGAAACCATCTTGAAGGACTAGTAAAAGCAGAACTACGAGTACAAGGCTTCAAAATTATAGGAGCCCACGTTGCTGAATACAAAAACAAAAAATGGTCAAAAACAAGCCATAACATGGATTTCATTGCTGAGCATGTAAAACAAAAAGAAGATGAGATGCTTGCATGTATTTGTTGACGAATCAGGCGACCTCGGTTTCTCAACAAAAGCAACAAAATACTTTATAGTAGCGTACTTAGAATGCGAAACACCTGAAAGACTAAGAATAGAATTGAAACGCCTCCTCAAACGCCTACACCAAAAGAAACAGTACCCCAAAAGCCGAAACGAATTCAAGTTCTCAAGAATGAATGATTATTGCAGAAAAATGGTCTTAGCAAAAATAGCCGAGTGCGAAGTATCTTTAGGCGCAGTTATCCTCGAGAAGGCACGTGTAGAAAACAAGCTAAGAAAAGACCCAACAAAACTATATAACTGGTGCGTAGTCCACAACATAATGATCTCCCTAATTCAGCAGATAGCAACAGGCAACAAAATCCAAATAACCTTTGACAAAAGCCTGCCAAAATGGCGAATAAACGAGTTCAACTCATACGCAGCAAATAAAGCAAGCTACCTACTACACGAAAAAGGCACAACCCTCCCAGCCAACAGCATAAAACTAAACCATATCCCCTCTGAAAAAGAGCCTTGCCTACAAGCCGCCGACGCCATAGCAGGAGCATACCACCAAAAATATGAAAACAAAAACCCCGAGTACACAAAAATAATCGAGAACAAAATCAGCTTCTTCAAATACCTCTGGAAATAACGAAAACGCGACCCTATCCTACTACTCCCATCCCACAAATGCGGGCATCATTGCCTCGGATAGGACTTACTCGCAATATACTGATATACTTACAAATTTATTTAAGGCTTGTTATACAACAATCACCATTATATTACTCGTCATAGAAAACCAAATTCAGAAAAACGATCCTAGGCCTCCAGATGCTCTTCCCTTCGACAAAAGCCAAATAGCTTCCTGCGAGGCAAAAAGCGTTTCACTGCATTGCCTATAAGCGATTCAGGTGCCGTGTGCCGTTAAAATCGCGGGCGACCCTTCCTCTGGAAGTATCGCTGTATCCAGCCGTATCCCGCCGTTTCCCCATGCTCTGGAAATCTACGACTACAATGTCGGCAACAATAGCGCTGGACAATCCCTTTTGAAGTGTAGCTTTTTGCATCCCGCCGTGTTCTCAAGCCACCACGTCTGGGGCATTTAACGATCACCTTTTTGGTCGATTAGCTGTTGATGCCAAAGCGCCCTTGGCAACATTTGCTATCAATAAAGGGTAATTGGTTATTTTTGGGTTCATACGTTTCATTTTCGCCAAAATGGTCGGGGCAACTTTTTGGTGTCAAAAAAGGGGAGGTTAGTTGTAAAGAAAGAGTTTACGGGCGTCATCGCCGCTTCGTGAATGCCCTTCCTTTCTAAGTGCCTATGTTATTTTCGTTGTCGGTGCCAGTTAAGCCGGAAAGAATTCTGGTCCATTGTTTGGGGGTGAGTCTGAAGTTTGTGCCTTGAGGGCTTATAAGCACCTGCATGTCTGAGAGGGTTGTGTCTTGGCTGCATTTTTCTTGGAGAAGAGGTTTCTTTATGTACAGGTTGAGGTATTCCAAATAGACGCTGGGTTTTTCTTGGAATTTGTGTATGTCGTTTTTGTTGAGGAAGTATTTCTGTTGGGCAGGGTTTAGAGGTTCTTTTTTGGGGTTGGTGATTATTTGGCCTAGCGCGTAAATTCCTGCTTTTTGTCCTGAACTCCAAATTGCTGCTAGGTCGCCTTTTTTTATCAGGTTGAAATGTTGGCTTACAAGCCACTGTTCAGGCTGTTTTGTTTCTTTGATTCTATCAAACCAGTTGTATATGGAGGGGTTAAACTGGAAGAGCCAATGTTTCGGTTGTGGTTTGGGGGTGAGGAATGTGCCGCAGTTTGGGCAGAAGCGGCTGGTCTCGTATTGTTTGGCAGATGCAATGTTTCCGCATCTTCGGCATTCGAATTCTGCGTTTTTCACTGTAGCTGCCCCTTCCTCTGCGGGAGCAAGTCAGTTGGTGCTGTGATTTAAATTTTGGGTATTTGCGTTGTTTCCGTTTCTGTTTATCCGCAATAAAAGTGGGTCGCTATGGCGCATCAGGTTTTTGGAGAGGGTGGTTATTGTTTGCTTTTGGAGTTGAAGGTTTGTTTAAGTGTTGTTTTTGGCGGGGAGCACTGTTTTCTGTTGGGGGATTGTTATTACGAATTTTGCGCCTTTGCCGGGTTCGCCTGTTTCTTTAATGGTCCAGCCGTATATTTCGCAGGCTTTTTTGATTAGGTATAGGCCGTAGCCTGTGCCTTTTCCGAAGCCTTTTTGGAAAAGTTTCTCTTTGTCTTCGAAGTTTATGCCAACGCCGTCGTCTTCGTATATTAAGTCGACGAATTTGCCGGCTTGCTGTTGGAAGTAAAGTTTTATTTTTGTTGTTTTTTCGCCGTATTTTAATGTGTTTTCGATGAGGTTGCTGAGGAGTACAGATAGCATTTGGTCAGATAATACTTGGAGGCCTTTGGCTTCGTTTTGCAGTTTTATGCCTTTGAGGTCTGTGAACAGTGAGGCGGCTTCGTCGAATGCTTTGCCGGCGTCTGTCATCTCGAGTTTTTGGCTGCCTAGTGCGTGGTAGATTTTGGCGGCGTCTAAGATGCGGTCGATTGCTTCTGTGGCAGATGCGATTTTTTCTAGGTGTTTTTCGGCGTCAGCTTGGTTTTTTAGGGTGTTTCGCATAAGGTACAGGTTTCCTTTGAGGATTGCTAGTTTGTTTTTTATGTCGTGGCGCGTGAAGTTTTCGATGGTGTTTAGTTTTTCTTCAAGCGTTTTTAGTTCGGTGATGTCGTCGATTGTGAGGATTAAGCCTTCAGCTCTTTTGTCAGCGGTTAGATATGGTTGGATTCTCATTTGGAATCGGCGGTTAGCCATTTGGAGTTCAAGTCTGACTTTTGCGCCTTTAGCTGCGGCGATCATGGCGCTGGAGAATTCGTCGAGGGGGATGCCTAGGCGTATGTCTGTGATGGGGCGTCCGACGTCTGAGGGTAGAAGGTTCATCAGGGCTTCAGCTGCACTGTTGAAGCGTCGCACTCTGTAGTTGTCGTCTACAAGCACAATAGCCGTGTTAACATTAGCCATCAAATTGTTCAAATCGCTGTTCAGCACAGTGAGCGTTTCATTTCGCGCTCTAAGTTCATCATTTAACGTTTTTAGCTCTTCGTTGGCTGAGCTTAATTCTTCTTTAGCGGTTTCCAGCTCTTCGTTCGTAGCTAAAAGCTCCTCGTTTGTTGACTGGAGCTCTTCGTTTGCAGCGCGCAGCTCTTCTTCTACACTTTTTTGCTGTTCAATGGCGCTGCGTAAAATCTCCTTTGTGTAGGCTAACTCGTCTTGCAGCTCTTTGAGGTACTGGTCTTTGTCACCGCCTAACCCTGGGGGCGTTTTGATTTCTCGTTTGGTTTCCGCTGAAAGCTCTGAGATTGTTACGAGAAAGACCTGTTTATCGGTAATTGACTGCAAGAACGGCGTTACCTGTATGCTTAACGGTTTTTTCTGCGCGTCTTTTTCCGAGAAAACTAGTGCTTTAGCTGTTTGTCTGCGGTTTTTCGCCTCGAAAAAGGCTGCGTCTAAGGCGGGTCTAAGCGGGTCTTGGAGGATTTTTAAGGCATTAAGGCTTGCTACTCCAGACTCGAATGAGACGTAGGGGCTTACGTCTCCACGGAAGGCAAGAACGTCCAAGTTGCCATCGACAACCAGCGTGGGTGGAACGTATTCGCCTAAGAGGTGCTTGTCAACTTCCAACAGCAGTTTATTCACGTCGTGGGTTGGCTGTGGCTGAGCGGGTTTCTCTACAGTGAACACTGCAGGTTGCCAAGTAGCCGTTTGGGCAACGGCGGGCACGCTTCTTTTTCGGTAAATGCCTCGTGGCGTTACTTGCTCAAAAAGGTGTGTTTGCTTGCCCACGGTTTCGGCTTCGCCTAAAACAAGAAAGCCTCCTGGCCTTAACGCTCGGTGAAAAGTTGCAATTACTTTCTCCTGAGTTTGCGCGTCAAAGTAGATTAGCAGGTTACGGCAGAAGATTATATCCATACTTGAGAAAGGTATGTCGCTTGTTAAGTCATGCTTACTGAATAGGCAGGGCTCTCTTATTTTCTTGGAGATTTCGTAGCCGTCTTTTGTAGATGTAAAAAACTTTGCTAGTCGCTCTTGTGAAATGTCTCTGCTTATGCTTTTTGGGTAGATGCCTCGGCGGGCTTTTTTCACGTTTTCCTCGTTAATGTCAGTTCCATAAATCTGGAATCCTCTGGCAGTGTTCCCTGACTCTTCTAAATACTCAGTTAAAGCAATCGCTGCAGAGTAAACTTCTTCGCCAGTGGAACACGCGGGAATCCAAATGCGGAGAGGTTGCCCAGCGGTTTTACTTTTGATGAGCTCTGGCAGAACAATTTCCCTTAGAACTTGGAAGGCCTGAGGCTCTCTGAAAAACTTTGTCACCGAAATCAGCAGGTCGCTGTGTAACGCCGCCAGCTCCTCCCTGTTTGTCCTCAAATGCTCAACGTATTTTTCGAGGCTTTCAACGTTGTTTAGCAGCATCCGCCTGCTGATTCTCCGTTTAATTGTAGACTGCCTATAATTAGCGAAGTCAACGTTGAAGGCGCCTTTCAGCAAGGCAAAAACGTCTTTTAACAAGTTTTCGTCTAAAGCTAACTCTTGAGGAGAAACTTCGCGGCCATGCATACTTGACTTTTGCGAGAGCCTGTTCAATTCATGCGCAATTTTTTCTGGAGGCAACACTAAATCTGCGGCGCCCACGGCGATGGCGTTTTTTGGCATATCAGGAAACTGGCAAGACTCTGGGTCTTGCACAATTGTTAAGCCGCCTGCACCTTTTATGCTTCTGAGCCCCTCAGTGCCATCATCACCTGTCCCGGAGAGCACAACGCCGACGGGGAACACGTCGTGTTCAGCTGCCAGTGAAGCCATAAACGTGTCTATTATTTTTTGCAGGCGCTGCTTTTCCTGAAGCTGCAAGACACCGCCTTTTATGGTCAAAGCTTTACCTGGAGGATTAACGTAAATGTTGTTTGGTTGTATGCTCAAACCGTTTTGAGCTGTCTGCACAGGTATCCTAGTCAAAGAAGCCAATATTTCAGGCAACGTGCTTTTCTGAGTAGGCGAGAGGTGCTGAATAATTATTATAGGCAAAGAAATTTTTTCGTCTAATTTTTCTACAAAAGCCCTTAAAGCGCTCAAGCCGCCCGCCGACGCGCCAACAACCGACAGTGCACCGCCAAAACCACGCGAGTTCACAACCGTAGACCCGCTTTTTACTTCTTCACCTGTCGTGTTTTTCTCAAACCCCAATTTCCCCCTACACCCCAACTTTTCATGCAAACTACAAAGCCGCCCTTTAAGCAGTAACTTAAAGCGGCAAGCCTCATTTGCCTCTGAGTACAGATCCCTCCACAGTTATGTTTCTAGCAAACCTAAATATCACAATTGCGCCACCGCGCTTTGCCGCCGCAATGTTGACTTCAACAGGAAAAGTTGCGCCGTCCTTGCATCTGTAAACCCTCTCGAAAGACACGTGTTGTCCCGCAAGAGCTTTAAGCAAAACTTCATTATCCACTTTACCCGCTTCAGATTCGACGTCTTTTATGTTCATTGAAAGCAGTTCACCCCGCGTGTAGCCAACGCTTTTACACGCCTGAGGGTTAACATCCAAAATTCGACCAGCTACGTCATGAATAAAAATGGCTACGGGGCAATGCTCCAGTAGCAAACGGCAAACTTTTTCACTCTCCTCGACGGCAACCCTTGCCTTAGCCCGTTCAATAGCGGCACGAATGACATGCATAAGTTCAGCGTACACCACGTTTGGCTTGCCATGCTTGTTAACGTAGCCATCAGCGCCCAGATTGAGCGCTTTTATGGCTATTTCTTCTCTGCCCCGCCCCGTAAAAATTATGAAGGGAAGACCACCGAAACGTTGACGAAGCTCCACAAGAAACTGTAAGCCATCTTTGGGAGACATCTCATAATCTGAAACAACAGCGTCGTACCTCTGCGACTCCAACTTGCCGAAGGCTTCATCCACAGACAAAGCACAGTCAACCCTAAAGTTGCCATCCAACTCCAAAAGATCCTTAGAAACCTCAAGAAAAGAGGCGTCATCATCCACATGCAAAACTTGAATAGACGAGTTGCCGTCAAACATTAGAGTAAACCCCTAACATACACATGTTTAGTTAAACAAGCAACATTAAACAGGATAGTGGCGCTTGCCATATAAAAGTATGGCAACCGCTTGCATAACAACGCTCATTTAACGTTTAAGCCACAGCGTAAAACAAAGGGCGCTTAGCCTGTTCTTGACACTACCGCCCATTAAAGCCAGAAAAAGAGGCAACTATAACAGAAAAAGGAAAAGCCAACAGCTTATGGCTCTCCTACACTCCAAAAGTCGCCGCCAAAAAATTCTTGGGCGCTTATGTTCAGAACACAAAAAAGTAAAAAACGCCGTGTCCTATTCAAGTTTCTGTTCAAGCCTTTTTGCTATTTCGTCAATGAATTCTTCAGTGTAAACTTGCCTGTTTTTGGGGCTCGGCGTGGCAACAGCAATCAAATCGCCGGTTAACACGCCGCTTTCCACCGTTTCAAGCGCTGCCTCCTCTAGTTTAGAGGCGAAAACCACAACGTCGGCTGTTTTATCTAATGTGCCCCGCTTTTTGAGGGCGCCTGTCCACGCGAAAATCAGAGCCATAGGGTTTGTGGAGGTTTTTTCACCCTTCAAATACTTG
>JBNVCD010000011.1:7618-8300 GCA_050410875.1 Bathyarchaeia archaeon
TGCACCGTGCCATGGGAAGCCTCGTACTCGTAGTAACCCTCCGGGCTAACGAGCACAGAAGTCATCATGGCAAGGCTGCCGTAGGCGGAGCCCACCATGTCGCTCATAACGTCGCCATCATAGTTTTTACACGCCCAAAGCAAGCCGCCTTCAGTTTTCATTATCCGCGCCACAGCGTCATCTATAAGCGTAAAGAAGTAGACGAGGCCCTCCTGCTCAAATTTTGTCTTCCAATTCCGCTGGTACTCCTCTTCAAAGATGCGGCGGAACTGGCCATCGTAGGTTTTAGATATTGTGTCTTTGGCGCCAAACCAAACATGCAGTTTCTGATCATAAGCGTAGGTGAAGCAGGCTCTAGCAAAACTTGTTATGGACTTGTCAGTGTTATGAACCCCTTGCACTACACCTGGCCCTTTAAACTCTTGGATGAGCCCCCGCCACAGCTCTTTGCCTTGGCTGTTTGTGAATACCAACTCGGCTTTTCCCGCTTCTGGAACACGGTACTCACAGTTCTTGTAGACGTCACCGTAGGCATGTCTCCCAATGTGGATGGGTTTTTTCCATGAACGCACCGCCGCCGGAACGTTTTTGGCGAGGATAGGTGCCCTAAAAACGGTGCCATCCAAGATGGCTCTGATGGTGCCGTTTGGGCTTGGCCACTCCTCTTTAAGATGGTACTCTT
>JBNVCD010000011.1:8310-13603 GCA_050410875.1 Bathyarchaeia archaeon
TTCACGCGGTCTTTATTTGGAGTTATCGTGGCACACTTCACGCCCACGCCATGCCTCTTTATGGCTTCTGCCGCCTGCAAAGTTATTTTGTCGTCTGTTTCATCTCTTTTTTTCAGCTGCAAATCATAATACTCAACTTTCAAGTCGACATAGGGCAGAAGAAGTTTATCTTTAACCATCTTCCACATTACACGGGTCATTTCATCCCCGTCTATCTCGACTAGTGGATTCTTCATCCTAATTTTTCCCATTTCACACACACCTCAACCAGCAGTCAACGCGCATGAAGCGCCGTTAAAGGCGTTAGCAACTCAACAAGCCACGCGTCGCGCTACACCGCCTTGCTTGCCCAAACACCATACCTTTAGCAGAACCTTTCTGTTTTCGACGTATATAAAAAGTTGTTCACTACACAACTAAAAGCCAACCTCACAGTTACCTCAACAAAAAAGGCTACACAGCCTATAAGGTATCTCTTGTTGACGCTTCCCTGTTTGCTGCGCGCTTAAAAGCCAAATAACCCCTTGCCTTTTGCCGAGTTTTCGCCGTGCTCATGCTCGCTCTCTTCGGAGATATGATGCGCCACATGAATACCCAAACCTGTCGCAGCGCCCGCTGAAAGCCCCAGCAGCAAATTGGTAAGCCAAACATACTGCGCAGAGTTAAACAAAGCTACCACCACTAGCACGTCAAAAACCACTGAGATGGCAAGGTAGCCATAGCACCACGTTTTGACACTTACGCCTCTAGGCTGATTAATGCCGATGCCTACGAGGACGCCAAACATTATGAGGAAACCAATTAACGCGTAAATCCAGTCGTACATGCCTCTGCGTCACACCATGTTGAATTTGATAAATGCTTTCTCCACGACAGTTTAATAGGTTATGGTATCTCCGCCTCCAGCCGCAGATTAATAAAGTGTTTAAACCACGGTTAACCACTACCTTTTTTACTCAACCATTCCATGATAAAACCCACACGCATGGGTGGTTACAGTCACAATCTTTGATGAAAGGCACTGCCACAAATGGGCTTTTCTGCTAAAGCAGCGAAAAGAAAAACTCAACAACCTCTTGGCTGCAGCAGCCAAACAAGACCACGCAACAGCAAAACGTCTGTTTAAAGAGATTTTCTACGGGGTTTCAGGCAGGCAAACTGCTGACCCAGGCATGATGGGTTCACTGCTGTACCACATGGCTATGGTTACAAAAATGGAAACGGAAACCCGCGTCCTCCTAGAAGAGCTAAAGGTTCCTGCGCCTAACGTGGAAGAAAATTTGTGGCGGTTCTACAACGAGTTCGCTTCAGACGCCAAAGAACTCACAAAAACATTTCCGCTCGCCATAGACCAAAAAAAGGTTGCTGAAAAACCAAGTTTAACCACAAACGAAAAAATTGCGCTCTTTACTGAACTGAGCGAAAAAACCCGTTTAGCTGCAACCAGACTTGAAAACCAAAACGTCAACAACTCAGATAACTTAGAGGGCCTCTTTCAAGAATGGGCAAAACACATTGTGGAAACGCGGCTGCGGCAAGAGTACGAAACCATAAAAGGACTGCTAAACTTGGCTGCGCTCTCCAAAACAGTAGGCGTTCCACGTCTGCAGACAGCGATGGCTAAAATCCAAGACAAGTTTGGCCAAGAAACTGTCAACATCGCCCTCAACGTCACACTCAAAGTGGGAATGCGAAGAGAAAAACTCCAGTCAATCATGCTCAGCGACCACTACATTAACTATAACATGAACGTGGAAACCCTAGATGGGCACATGGAGTTCTTAAACTGCCCCATCCACGGCGCCCACGCATACATCGGCGAAAAAACCGGCATAGACAAAGAAGTAGCTTCGCTTTTTTGCACCCACTTCTGTTTCGCCCACGCCAAAGCCATGCTAGAAACAGTGCTTCCTTTCCCATTCAGGTTAACACAACCGCAGCGAATGGCTACAGCAGGCAAATGCGACTTTTACCTTAAACTAGCGCATTCGCCGAACGCAGAAAACACGGAGAAGTATGTCCCGCTTGTTGTTTCATGGAACGTCACCCGAAAATGCAACTTAAAATGCGCCCACTGCTACATAAACGCAGCCGAAACAAAATACGAAGACGAATTAACCACCGAAGAGGGCAAACGCCTCATTGACCAAATCTGCCAAGTCAGTAGGCCACTACTCATACTCAGCGGAGGCGAACCACTTTTAAGAGAAGACATCTACGAACTCATCCAGTACGGCGCCAAAAAAGGCCTACGCATGGGCCTTGGCAGCAACGGGGCACTCATAGACAGCAAAGTAGCAAAGAAACTTAAAGAAGCAGGCATAAGCACAGTCTCCATAAGCATTGACTCGCACCTTCCAGAGAAACACGACGAGTTCCGCGGCGTCAAAGGGTCATGGGAAAAAGCCATAAACGCCATCAAAGCGCTAAGAGAAGCAGACATTTTAGTTCAAGTAAACACAACCCTAACCCAACACAACTACAACGAAATCGACGACATAATGACGCTAGCTGAAAGCATAGGCGTCGAAAACTTTCACCTCTTCTTCCTCGTACCCACAGGGCGAGGCAAAAAACTCGAAGACATAACCCCAACCATGTACGAGAAAATGATCACCAACACCTTTGCAAAAACTGCCCGCCATAAACTCAACGTGAAACCTTCATGCGCCCCACAGTTCATGCGCATCGCAAAAGACATGAACTTGGACATGCGCCAGTGGATACGCGGCTGCATGGCTGGGCTTTATTACTGCAGAATTTACGCAAACGGCGAAGTCACACCTTGCCCCTACCTCCCCGTTAAACTGGGAAACACACGCGAAAAACCCTTCAGAGACATATGGTTCAACGCTGAAGTTTTCAAAAAAATACGAGACTTCAACGCCCTCAAAGGAAAATGCGGAAGCTGCGAACACAAAAAAATATGCGGTGGCTGTCGAGCCCGCGCCTATGGACTCTCAAGCGACTTCATCGACTACTGCGGAGACCTCCATGAACCCTCCGAACTAAAAGGAGACTACTTAAAAGAAGACCCATGGTGCGTTTACCAGCCAAAAACGGCAGAGACCTCTAAAAAGTAATTTCACGTCAACAAGAAAAGTGCAGACGATTCTTTCTTCAACACAAATTGAGAAACATATTTAAGCTCTAACAAAGCACCAAATAGAAATCTAAAAGAACACTGTAGTGGCGCCTGCTGCGGCACTAAAATGTGAAGGGGTGCTATATGATTGGACAAAAACAAAGCCTACTCTTGCAAAAACGGAGAAAAAAGGATCCAAAGTCAACGCGCCGCAGCCTCTCACCTACTGCAGAGCACCTCAAAGGTTTAATCGAACCAAGCAACATTTCACCTTTAGCAGCGCTTGATGCCTCAAAGATTTCTGAAAAACCAACTAAAAAGTAAAAATGTGGGAGGGAAGACGCCAAGTGGCACATTTAAGCGGGTTAAACGTCTTAAAGACCTCAAAAGAGACGTTCATCTCCTACTTCTTCAACGTAGGCGGCTTAATCGCAGGCTTCCTTGTTGCCTCCCAACTCGGGCTTTTCCAGAAAGCACCATGGACCTTAGCGCTTTACCCCACCGTAATCGGCGCAAAAGGGGTCCTAGAAGGAATACTAAGCGGCAGGTTAAGCACAGCCCTCCACTTAGGCACGGCTCACCCACAGTTTTTAGGGAACACCAAAAGCTTCTACAAGCTTGTAGAAGCAGTAATTGTTTTAACGTTTATAACAAGCTTAACAATGGGTATAATTTCGCTGCTTTTTGGCCATTTTCTGTGGGGCATAACCCTTGCTGACTTAGCGGCGGTGCCATCTATCGCCGTAGCAACTATGACGCTTGGTTTAGTCCTCATAATCGCCACTTTAAAAGTGGCGTTCTTCTCCTTCAAAAAGGGAGCAGACCCAGACGTAATAGTTTACCCCGTGATGTCAGCCGTAGCCACCGTTTTCATTACATGCTGCTACATAGCAACCTTAAACCTGTTTTTCGCCCACCCCACGGCAGGCAAGATTGCAACAGCACTCATCGGCACAGGCCACTTAGCCTTCGTGCTTTTCATTATTTACAGAAACTTGCACGCGGCAGAATTCACAAAAACAATCCGAGAAGCACTGGCAACTTTAATCATAGTCGCCTTCATAGTAAACGTCACCGGAACACTTCTGAAAGGCATAGGCAACTACGCGAGAACTAACAGAGAAATCTTCACACTATACCCCGCTATTATAGGCTTAGTGAGCAACGTTGGCTCCGTTGTCGGCTCCACTGCAACTACAAAGCTTGCATTAGGAATACTTAAACCGAAGCTCTCCGCCATAAAAAACCACATCCCAACCATTCTGGGAGCGTGGCTCCCCTCACTTGCCATATCAGTTCTGCTAGCTACTATTACAGCTCTTCTGCATGGAATCTCGTCATTAACTGCCTTCTACAACCTCAACATGATACTGCTACTAGCAAACGTCATGGCTATGCTCATGATTATTTTGTTGTCCTATTCAATTTCAGTTGTAACCTTCCAAAAAGGACTCAACCCAGCAAACTTTGTGATCCCCATAGAAACGTCGTTCGCAGCAAGCATAACCTCAACTGCTCTGCTTGCAGCCATAATGCTAGTTGGCACAATATAGCATGATTAAAATATTTAGGAAACCGAATAATTAACGAGGAGCGAGCTTTAACAGAATGCGCCACTTTGAAAGAATAGATTACAAACCTATACCAGTCCGAGAGATTCTGGTAGAAATGAAAAACCTCTCAGAGCTTATGATAGATTTAGCTTACTCCGCAGCGCTCTTCAACGATAAAGAACTCGCAGAAGACGTTCTCACCCTCGAAGAACGCATTGATTATTTAGCATACCTCTTAGAGATGGAAATAATGATTGCTGCCAGAGGCGACCCGAAAGACGCCGCAGCACTCATAGGCGTCTCCACTGTAGCAGCTGCAACCGATAAAATTTCGGATGCCGCAGCAGATATCGCAGCCATCGTGACTCGAAACATAGGCGTGCACCCTATTGTGGGGTCGATTTTTGAGAAAGTTGAAGAACGCCTTATGAAAGTCACGGTTAAAGAGGACTCGGCTATAGCGCATAAGACAATTGGGGAATTAGAACTAGCGGCGCGTATGGGGGTTGACATAATAGCTATACGGCGAAACCGCGACTGGATAATAGACCCCTCAGACACAGAAAAGATCCATGCGGGGGACACGTTGATCACAAGGGGCGCGCCTTTAGGTACAAAAGAGTTCAAAGACCTCGCTGAAGGAAAAAAAGAACTG
>JBNVCD010000011.1:13614-16329 GCA_050410875.1 Bathyarchaeia archaeon
CCGAGAATTAGCTGAAGAGGTGCAACGCCTCGAAGAATACATGGATAAGCTGCACACTGATTTCGAATTGTTAGCGTTAAGAAGCAACTTCAAAAAAGAAGAAGCCTCAGAGTTCCTTGGCTTAATCAGGTTAGGGGTTGCAACAGAAAAAATTGCGGACGCCGCAGCAGAAATGGCAGAAGTTGTCCTCAGAGGAATCGAACCCCACCCCGTACTGAAACTTACCATAAAAGAGGCAGAAGAAACTGTCGCGCAAATCTGCGTCACAGAAAACTCTTCGCTAGTCAACAAAACTTTGAGAGAGGCACGCCTCAACGAAGAAACAGGCATGTGGGTGCTTGCCATACGTCGAGGCGAAAAAACGCTGCGCCCCAGAGGCGACTCAAAAATTGAGGCAGGAGACGTTCTGATAGCTTCAGGCTACGCAGAAGGAGTAAACGACCTCAAAAAACTTGCTGCCCCTCAAGAAACATGCAGCATTTAGTTTGAGTACCTATTCAGAATTCATCAACACTATAAGCTTGTTTTATTAATGCAAAAGAGGGGATCACCCATAAGCTCCCAAACTGGCGAAGGACAAACGCAAGCAACCAGCGACAGCTTCATATGCAAAAACCCGTCTTGCCGCAGAACTTTCTCTAAGCCCCTCAAAACATCTAACCTGAAGCAGAAACCCCAAATACCCTACTACGCCTGCCCCTACTGCTTAACCGAAATAACCCTCAACGAAACGCAAACAGCAACTGACCAAGCAACAGAATCAAACATACTAGAAAAGCTGGGCAAATCCTCCGCTTGCAAACACTACGTGGGCTACCTCAGCGAAAGAGCAACCAAAGAAGCCGTCCCCGACGAATGCCTACTCTGCAGCGTTCTCGTTCAATGTATGCTCAAAAAAAGCAAGAAGAGTCTGTAACTTGTGATACACACACTTCTTTTTACGTCCTCCCTCTAAAGTGTATAACGTACAGGAGACAAAACAGTTGACCGAGACCACGCAAGAAGACATCCCGCAGGCGTTGACCACTGCGACTCCGCAAACCCAAGAGCAAATCAAAGACTTAAACGCGGAAACAGTCACAGCTATGGTTGCAGGTTTCCTGAAGCGAATTGGACATAAAGAAGGCTTAAAACCCAAACGTGTCTCTTTAGAAGGCGACTTGTACACGGTTGAGGCGGAAATGAAAAAATTTGCGGCCACAGTCAAAGTGGACAAGGCAACCCGCGAAATTAAAGAGTACGATATTCAGCCGAAAAGCGAGGAAGCCTCCGCCTCGTTTTCGCCTAAAAACCTCATGTTTATGATTGTTGTCGCCGCCGTGGTTAATGTCGGCTTATACTTCGCGTTTAAACTAATGGGACTCTAAAAACCCTCTTTTGCAGTTCAAACACGGAACGTAAGAAGCCATCTAAGAAAAATTAGGAAAAGAAAAGTGGCTAAAAAAGGTTAACTTATTGTTTTTCTTTCTTCTTCTTTTCGGGAGCAGCACTTGCTGGAGCAGGTTGTTCAGCAGGTTTAGCTTCATCTTTCTTTTCGTCTTCTTTCTTTTCTTCGATTTCAGCTGTAATTTCCTCAATGGGTTTTGGCGGCGGGGTAGTTGCCATGGTCCAACCGATCCATGCCCCAATCATCAGTATAGCCACGAACGCAACAAGCACAGGCACTGCAACTAGCCAGTACTTGACAGCTTCTTCTGAACCGATGTTCACGTAAGGTTTAACGTATGGGTAAAAGAACATGCCTACGATGTAAAGTACAGCGACGAGGACACAAACGACAAGTATCGCTCCACCTATTGCTTGATCTTTACTCATTTATGTTCACCACTTTATAGGAGCATGTTTATAGGCTTAGTACTTTTAAAGTTTACCATGAAAGCTAACGCGGCGCTGTCAGGTTGTTCCCATTTCCCACGTTGACAAATACTTCTTCTGTTCAGGCGTAAGCTTGTCGATGGTTATACCCATGGCTTTCAGTTTTAGAGCGGCAACGTTTTCATCTATCTCCTTGGGTACACTGTAGACTTTAGGCTGCAGCTTTTCTGCTTTAGCGATTCTTTCAGCGCAGAGAGCCTGATTCGCAAAAGACATATCCATCACTTCAGACGGGTGCCCTTCTGCAGCAGCCAAGTTTACCAGTCTGCCCTCTGACAAAAGAAACAGTTTTCTGCCATCTTTCAACGTGTACTCTTCTAAGTTAGGCCGTATAGTCCTCTTTGATTTTGACAGCCCATCTAAATCTTTAAGGCTAATTTCCACATTAAAGTGACCACTATTCGCCATTATTGCCCCGTCTTTCATCTTCTCCATGTGTTCTCTTCGTATGACGTTTATGTCGCCTGTAGCGGTCACAAAAATGTCACCTACGGGAGCAGCTTTAGCCATAGGCATGACACGTAAACCGTTCATTGCCGCCTCTAAAGCACGGGTGGGCTGCACCTCAGTGACTATGACGTTTGCGCCTAACCCTTGGGCGCGCATAGCAATGCCCCTGCTGCACCAACCGTAGCCGCAGACCACAAAAGTTTTGCCTGCCAAAAGAGTGTTGGTTGCACGAAGTAAACCGTCGATGGTGCTTTGACCTGTACCGTAACGGTTATCAAACAAATATTTGGTATAGGCGTCATTCACAGCTATGATGGCGTACTTCAAGCTGCCATCCTGCTCCATCGCTCTAAGACGCACCACACCCGTCGTTGTTTCTTCAGTGCCGCC